>CAZXNN010000112.1:0-9239 GCA_964641915.1 uncultured Nitrospira sp.
GAATACCGGTGACCTCCGGAGGCGTGGTAAGGACGGGAGCTGGAGGACTTGGTTCAGAAGGCTCTTGGATTCCTTCATCCATTGCGGGAGATTCAGCCCCAAGCTCCCCTGAAATGTCGAGTGTTTCAACGCCGCAGGCTTTGAGTTGCTCCACCTGCTCCATCGATGTTACCGCCATGCGATGACGGAAAAAGGGTGTGGCAAACCAGGAACAATCGAGTTTTTCGATGCGCATGCCGGGACGAAGCTGGGTGATGTGAATGCGTGTCGCCATGAGTGACTGCTGTGGGTATCCGTCAGAATTGCGCGCAGATCGCCGCTTGCTTCTGTATCGGAACAGGCTTCGGAATTCTTGAGGGTTCTCTCACGATAATGGGAAGGGCGACGGTGTACCTTCTCGAGCCAGGGTGCGGGCGCCCTCAAGCGGTTAAGATCGCTCCCCTGAGGACCGATACGACATGTGGGATCCTCTCGAAGTGGACAGGCGTATTCGGACGGTGGCAACCGGGGAGATACGAATTCATGAGTGGGACGAAGCAGATATCGATTGAGCAATTGATACCGGGTATGTTTGTCGTGGAGATGGATCTTCCTTGGTATCGCACGCCCTTTCTGTTCCATAAACGTCTGATTCGTGATGTGGAAACAGTTGCCGTGATGAAACAGCACGGCGTCCAACAGGTTACCATCGATACGACCAAGGGACTGGACGTGCCGGCGTCGGTACAGATACCGCCCGCCAAAGCCGAGCCCATGCCAGCGACGTTGGACGCAGGACACGATGGAGATGAGGTGACACCTAAAGCTGGTTCGGCCCCTATGGACGGTGGTGAGAACCAGGTGGCGGCCTTGTATGGCGAGGCGCAAGAGGCAGTGGAGCGCATCTTTGCCGATCTAGAACGCGGCGTGCCACCCACGCCGGCCGCTACGAAGGAGATCGTCGGGGGTGTCATCAATCAGGTGCTGCACGACCGCAGCGCACTCCTCCTGCACAGCACCTTTCTCAAGGTGAAGCAGTTCGATCGCTCCCTGGGCGCCCATGCCCTTGATACGGCCATCTTGTCGCTGGTCGTCGCCGTCGAAAGCGGCGTCGATCCGTCCCTCTACGAACAGCTTGGCATGGGAGCGCTCCTACATGATGTCGGGTACGTACGCCTCCCCCGCAATCTGGTCCGCAAGCGAGACGAATGTAATGATTCAGAGCAGCGACTTTTAGAGCAGCACACCCAATTGGGCGTCACGGTGCTTGGCGAACAATCCGGTTACCACCAGAAGGTCTGTCGGGTCGTTGTGGAGCACCACGAGCGATGCGATGGAAGCGGATATCCGCGGAAGCTGAAGGCTCAGGACATCTCCCCGCTTGCCCAAATCGTCGGGATCGTGGACCTCTATGACAAAATGGTCAGCCGCCGTGGAGGCAGACCGGCGATGATTCCTCATGATGCCGTGCGTCAATTGTTTTTGGTCGGAGAGCGCGGGCAATACCCTAAACCGTTGGTTGAGGCCGTGATTCGAAGCATCGGCGTGTACCCCGTCGGCAGCCTTGTTCGTTTGAATACCGGAGAGCAGGCGGTGGTGGTCGGGGTCAACCCGGAACAGCGCTTGAAACCTCAAGTGAAGATTACCGGAGGACCACACGGAGAGTCTTATCCCAATCCGGAGCAAGTCGACCTTGCCCTTCCTTCCCAGGATAAGGTTTCGCGCACGGTCTTACGCGTGTTGGATCCCGTCCAAGAGCGCGTCAATATTGCTATGTACCTGGACGATGGCATGGATCAGGCGGCCTAATGAAACAGCTTCCCCAACGGCGGCGTTCGGCGGCGACTCGGCCCGTCAAGAAACGGTCGCCGCAGTCATACGAAGGACTATTGGATGGATTGCCGATCGGCGTCCTTCTGTTGAGTCCGGTCGGGGTCATCTCTGCAATGAATGCCGAAGGCGCCCGTTTGTGCGGGGTGGCCGGGACTGGCTATATCGGAGCACTCTTTCCGGAACTGTGGGAGCAGTTGACCGGGCTGAATGCGGCTATCACCCGACAGCTCATTCAGCAGATTCACCGCGAAAAGCAGCCCAGGCAGCCGGAGCAGGTGATCATACGGCAGGGCCGGGGCCGCGCGCTCCCGGTGGAGTGGACCTGCATGCCGGCCAGCTTCGATCAACAACTCGCAGTCTCCGTCAGCCTCAAAGATATGTCCCGAGAGCAGGAATTGACGCACGACCGTAATCGTCTTGCCGCGATTGCCGACGAAAGTCCGTATCCCATCCTTGAGCTCGACGATCAGGCCAGCCTGATCTATGCCAATCCGGTGATGACCGGACTGTTGACTCAATTCGGCTATGGAACCGACGGATATCCACAAGTGGCTCCGCAGGGTTTGCCCGATCTGGTGCGCCGTTGTTTGGACGCGGACACGCCCATCCAGGAAATCGCTTGTCGCCTGCCCGACGCGCGTTACGCGTGGGTCTTCTGTCCTGTGAAGGCCGATCGGCATATCCGCGGGTATGCCGTCGATCTGACTGAGACGCAGCGAGCGAAAGAGGCGCTTCACGCCTCGGCGGCGGAGCTGACCGCTCAAAACCTCCGGTTGGATCGGGCGCTTCAGGAGGCGCAAGCCGCCACTCATACCAAGGCGGCGTTTCTCGCCACGATCAGTCATGAACTGCGCACCCCCATGAATGGGGTGATCGGAATGACCAGCTTGCTCATGGACACCGCCCTCGCTCCCGAACAGCGTTCGTACGCCGAGACCATTCGGCAATGTGGGGAAGCGCTCCTGCATTTGATCAACGATGTCCTCGAGTGCAGCAAGATCGAAGCGGGCAAGCTGGAACTGGAATCGATCGAGTTCAATCTTCGGACCACCGTAGAGGATGTGCTCAAACAGTTTGCCGAACGCGCCGAGTCCAAGGGTTTGGAATTGAACGGCCTCATTCACGCGGCTGTGCCGACCGGATTGAGG
Organism: uncultured Nitrospira sp.; assembly: GCA_964641915.1. GTDB lineage: Bacteria > Nitrospirota > Nitrospiria > Nitrospirales > Nitrospiraceae > Nitrospira_D. The sequence goes on from CAZXNN010000112.1 coordinate 2,961, forward strand.
GGCGATCCCGGCCGGCTTCGCCAGGTCCTGACAAATCTGGTCGGAAACGCCATTAAGTTCACCGAACAGGGAGACGTTACCGTGCAGGTCTATCTCGAAGAGGAGACCGAGGGCGATGCCTTGCTCAGATTTGACGTGACGGATAGCGGTATCGGCATTAGCCCGGAAACACAAGGCAGGCTCTTTCAACCGTTTGTCCAGGCGGATTCGACGATGACCAGGCGGTATGGAGGAACAGGACTCGGGTTATCGATTTCCAAGCAATTGATTGAGTTGATGGGCGGACAGATCGGTGTGAAGAGTGCGCCGGATCGCGGAAGTACGTTTTGGTGTACGGCCCGGTTTCCGAAACAGGCCTCGTCGGTGTCGGCGATTCTTCCCATGGCGGATCTTCAAGGCCACCGTGTGCTCATCGTGGATGACAATGAGTCCAACCGGCTTATCCTGCACCATCTGGTTTCCGGATGGGGCATGCAGGATGTGCTTGCGGAGGATGCAGGAAGTGCCCTGGCGCTCATTGAGGAGGCCTCTCGGCATGGCACCCCGTTCGATTGCGCGATAGTCGATGTGGTGATGCCCGGAAAAGACGGTCTGCAATTGGCGGCGGAGTTGCAAAGCCTTTCCTGCGCGGCTTCAATGCGTATCGTGGTCATGACCTCGCTCTTACAACGGGGGCATGCCGAGCGTGCCAGAAAGGTGGGGGCGAAGGGCTATCTCACCAAGCCCGTCCGACACGATGAATTGAGGGATTGCCTGCGCACGGTGCTCGGAATGGCGCTCGCACCGGTCGATACTCCGCAGGTGGATGATACGGCCGCTCCGCGTCTGATTACGCGACACACCCTAGCGGAGCACTCCACCCGCCGACGGGTCTTGGTCGTTGAAGATAACGGCGTCAATCAGAAACTGGCCGTGCGCATGCTGGAGAAGCTCGGGTACCGGCCCGATCTGGTCGAGAATGGGCAGGAAGCATTGGCCGCACTTGATGCCGGGGCCTATGACGCGGTGCTCATGGATTGCCAGATGCCTGTCATGGACGGGTTTGAGGCCACTGCCGCGATTCGCCGGCAAGAGGCTGCAGGAAAGCGCTATGTGAGCGAGGGCCATTTGCCGATTATCGCGGTGACGGCCAATGCGATGCAAGGTGATCGTGAGCGCTGCCTGGCCGCCGGCATGGATGCCTACCTTGCCAAACCCATTAAGCTGGAGGATGTGCGGACCACTCTGGCACGGTGGGTCATGTCCCCTGCGTCAGAGGATAGGGGTAAAGGCGTGGCGAAGAGCTTGGGTCCGGTGTCCGATGGACGGTCGATTTTTGATCCGGCCCAAATGCTCCAGAACATCGGCGGCGATCAGGATCTTCTGGTTCAATTGGTCGACCTGTTCCTCGAACGACAGGCCGACATGATGAGCCAAATCCGGCAGGCCTTGTCTCTTGGGGACACCGTGACGGTCGAGCGAGCCGCTCATACGCTTAAGGGAACGGCCGGCAATCTTTGCGCTCCGGAGGTGGCACTGGCTGCGGGCCGTCTGGAAGCCATCGGCCGGCTGGGGACCCTGCACGACGCTCCGGCGGTCTATGCGCATCTCGAAATGGAAATGCTTCGCCTGCTTCGGATCCTCGAAGACTATCGTGGCGCGAGTGGCGCCATAACACAGGCCGCCGCCTGATGCCACTCTTGCGTTATCGTAGATGTCCTACCGAAGTGCAATCAGACGGAACAGACAGCCGATGCGACCGGCTTGGGGGAAAGGGGTTCAGCTGCGGGCTTGTGCGCGAACAGCGGAAAGCGTGTGGGATAGTTGTCGGAAAGGATCAGCTGCTTACAGAGTTTGGTGCGAGGATTCATGAGAAGCGGTCCCCGGAGATTGGCCGTGATGCCTGTCGGATCGTTGGACGGAATGGTGAGCAGCACGGACAGGATCAACTCGTCGTCGTCCTTGCCGCCCACTTCAAGGAGGGCTTCGTGGGGCGCCTGGACGTTATATTCAGGGTGGAACGTGGCCGGATCGAGAATCACAAAGGCCAATCCCGGTTCATCGAGTGACTGCAGCCATTTAAACGGCGCATCCGTATCGTGATCGAGAATCACGTAGCGGCGGCAGTCTGGAAAGCCAAGAATACCGTTCGGAAATGTCAGGACTGAGTCAGACCGAACGTCGCAGTTGCCGAAACGGGTCGAACGACATTGCATCATGTATCCTTATGGCGCGATCCGCCGCTTCGGCGGTGCAAGGTGGCGAAAAGCGTCGAGCGGAATGACTTGTGTTTTCGAGGCCAAGTGATTCTCGTCCTGAATCCGCGCATAGACTTCATCGCGATGCACCTCAATGGTGTGCGGCGCCTCGATCCCCAGGCGGACCTGTCCGCCTTTCATCCCGAGGACAATGACCCGGATATCCGGACCGATGGTCACACCTTCGCCGCGTCTTCTTGTCAGGACCAGCATGAACGCCTTCCGTGGCTGTTGAACCGATGCCCCCTACGAGTCTATCGGTCTATCTGCTCAAACCTTGAGTCCCCTGTCCTCACTTATTGAAGATATTTCAGGAGGGAATTACCGAACAGTTGATTCAGGGTACGACTGGCCGCTTCGATCGCGTATTGTTGCAACGTGAGATCGGAAATCGCTTTGGCGAGATCCACATCCTCCGTTTCCGAGAGAGTTTGGGTAAAGAAGGATTTGAATTCATCCAGTCGACCAGCGCTGCCGGTCAGCCGATTCGACAAGGCCCCGACTTCTCCCAGGACTGCGCCGGCCTGGCTGAGTCCGGTGCCGACATCCCCGATCGTGTCGCGGATGCCCCCGCGGTAGTTTGTTCTGAGCGAGGTGACGAGGGTCTTGATCGAGTCAAACAAGTCGATATTGGGACCGCTGAACACCCGATCCCCGGACACGTTGGTAGGCACCACTTGATTATTGCCCACCTCAACCTGATGGACGCCGGCATCGCCTTGATATTGCAATCCCGTCACCACGGCAAACCGGTCCCCCGTTGCCGGAGCGCCACTGCCTGTGGAGAGCTGCAGCCGGAGTCCGTCGAAGCTGATATCGCTCCCAGTGCTGTAGGTTTGATTGGCGAGTACTGTTCGTGGAGTGAGACTCACCGCATACGCATCACCGTTCTGCGGCCCGCCGCGATCGCTATTGGAGAGGACAACTCGGAGACCGTCGAACTCAATGGCGTTGCCTGACACGTAGGTGTTGCCAGAGGACACCGTGGCGCTCGTCGTCGTGTTGACAATGTTGTATTGGGTACTGGAGGTAAACTGGATCGAATAGGAATTGAGCGTCAAATTGGCCGGTCCGATGATCCCTGCATCAGAGGCGAAGGCTCCCCCCGTATTGGCGCTGCCCTTGGTCACGTTCACCGGGACCGTCACATCCAAGACGTCATACTGGGTCGCCGATGAAAACCGGATCACGTAGTCATCCAAGGTGACGAGATTGTCATCCACGACGCTCCCTTGGCTGACCACCGCGCCGCCGGTATTGGTCGATCCAGGGCTGGTCGTGGCCGTGAGTGCAAAGGGTTTATCTCCGGTTGTCCGGCTCCCCCCCACCAGCCCCAACGCAGCGCGAGAGGTGCCTCCCGTCACCGTCACGGTGGAGTCCGATCCATGCGCGTCGGACGCAATGACGAGATGATCTGTCTCAAACGTCACCGTCACGTGTTTCCCCGCTGCGGTCAATGCGGCATCGGCATTGATCTGCGTTTGGACCCGGGCGGCGAGTTGAGCGCCGGTCAAGCTACCCGTGGCCGATGTCAGATCGATAGTGCCGGAGGTGACGCCGTCGACCGAGACCACGAGTGAATCGTTGGTGCCGTTGGTTAGCGTGACGGGCGTCGTAATCGCGAGCCCGGTCGTTCGGCCGTGGGTGCTGGTACCGGTAAACACCGGCTGTCCGTTCAACTCCGCATTAGCATATTGCTGGACCAGGGAGTAGAGCTGGCGGACTTCGCGGGAACCGATCACGCGTTCCGCCGGCCCGTTCGTATCGCTGCCGAACTGGACGGCGAGCTCTTGGACGCGGCTGAGGGTGTCTGTCGTACTGCTCAGGAGTTTATCGCTCAGATCGAGGCGTGTCCTGCCGAAGGAAATATTCCGTAGCCGTTGCTCAATCGACGCGACGGACGCCTTATCAAGGCTGATATGGTTGAAGGCGCTGGGATCATCGGACGGCTTCCGCACTTTTTTGCCAGTCGAGACCTGCTGTTGCAGCTCCAAGGACCGTGCGCGTGACCGTTCCAGATTGTTGACCAACACGCCGAACGTTTGTTGCTCAGTCACACGCATGGAGCCCGCTCCTTTCTAGCGCTTCAAGGTCAATAAGGTGTCGAACATCTCGTCGGTGACGCGGATCAAGCGCGCCGCCGCTTCAAATCCCCGCTGAAACTTGACGAGATTCACGAGCTCTTCATCGATCGAGACGCCCGACACTTGTGCCCGGAAGGTGTCGATTTGATCGCGGAGGATTTCCTGTGCCGTTTGCTCGCGATCGGCCGTTTGGGCGGAGACCCCGAGATTGGCCGCGGTGCTGCGATAGGCATCGTGCAATGTGTTGCTATTGAGACTCGCAAACTGTGTGTGCTGGAGCGCCACGAGTTGAAGCAGCGTCGCGTTGTTGCCGGGGATGCCGGCCCGTGTGGAGGAGGCGGCGACCGTGGCAGGATTCGTAAGGGCGACGGCAATGTTGCCCGCGCTGTCGCGATAGGAGTTCACTCGAAACACATCATTCGCCGCCGGGGTGCCTGACAGCGTAACACTGATGCCATCAAAGATGAACGTGGAAGGGGTGCTATAGGTGCCGGAGGCAGCGGTGCTGGTCCCGGCCAGCAGACCGAGGCTGACCCTGGCATTGCCGCCTGTCACATTCACTGCCGAGGAGGCTCCAGTTCCGTTGGATGTCAAGATGACGCGGTTGGTGATCGTGTCGAAGGTAGCCGATACCGTCAAGCCTGCGGCTTGCAATGTGGCATCGGCATTGATCTGTGTCTGGATTTCCTGGGCCAGCGCCGCGCCGGAGGTATAGGCCTGGCCCGGAGACGCGGCACCTGTCAGCGTGATGGCTCCGGACGCCACCCCGTCGACTGAGACGGTCAAGGCGTCGTTGGTTCCGGTGATGATGGAGAGTGGCGCGGCACTCGAAGGGGCCGTAATAGCGGTGCCGGTATAATTCCCCCGAATGGTGGCTCCAGTGGTGGTGTTCACAATCGAGTACGCCGTCGCTGAAGTGAACTGGACCTCGTAGTCGTGGAACGTCAGCAAACTGTTCGCGGTCACGGTTCCGCTGCCGATCGCCGCCGTTCCCTGATTGTTGGAATCCGCCTGAGTTGTGACCGCGGGTGGCGTAAAAAAGTCTCGCCCCGTAGACCCGTCAAGACCGTAGCCCTGACGATGAATCAGGTTGACTGCATTCGAGAGTGTCGAGGCAATGCGATCAAATTGATCTTGGAGCCCCTGGACCGTGGTGTCTCGTAAATCAAGCAACGCGCGAAGGCGGCCGCTGGTGATCTGCCGGTCGAGACTGACGGTCCTGGTTCCGCCTGTTGAATATCCGACTTCAAAAAGCCCCTCATTGTCCGCGGAGGCGACCGCTTCCAGATTGCGATGCGTGTCGCCTTCCACGACGACCTGCCCGCGAGCGGCGAATATGCTGAGCCCTCCGGTGCTGCTTTCAATGCTGGTGATATCGATGCGCTGAGCTAACTCGTTGAGCGCCAGCTGGCGCTGGTCCCTGAGGTCGTTGGCATTCTGCCCCGTGACTTCCGCGGTGACAATCTTTCCGTTCAGCTCGGCCAATTGAGTCGTGAGGCTATTGATCTCAGTGATGGTTTGCGAGACCTGGAAATTCAAGGAAGCTCGGGCGTTGGTGAGATCCGATGCGGCTTGGTTGAGGCTTGCCGTCAATTGACTCGCTTTGCCCAGTAAGACCGACCGTGCCGCGGACTCGCCCGGCGACGTCGAGACATCCTGGAACCCCTGAAACAACTCGCTGAGGGCGGCCCCGATGCCCTGATCGTTACTATCGCCGAATATATTCTGCAATCGAAAAAGCTCGTCTCGAGTGACGGATAGACGCCCGAGCGTTTGGTCGGAAACGGTGAGCTGTTGCTCGACGAAACGATCGACATGGCGTCGGATCGAAGTGGCCTGCACGCCCGTCCCCGACATGCCGGGTTGTCCGTTAATCGGCGGCCGCTCCGTCAAGACGGCTTCCTGTCGTGAAAAGCCCGGAGTATTGACGTTGGAGATGTTATGCCCACTGACCGTCA
>CAZXNN010000113.1:0-9184 GCA_964641915.1 uncultured Nitrospira sp.
GGTCCCCGACGATGCGACTCTTTACCGTCTGTTGCTCTTCATCTTGGAATCCACAGGATTGGAAGTCCCGGCACGCAAAAGTTCCAATCCTTGGAACTTTCCGCCAGACGGTCGGCACGCCGACGATGCCGCCCCTACCGAGAGAGACCCAATCCCGGAGGGTTCGGTCCGGAAGGTCTGGTCAAAGGAGTGATAACTGCTGCGCGCGTGGTGGATGAGGTGGATAGAACAGACCTATGATGAGCCAGGGCTGCTGGGCTCTCAGGTGAAATTGTTCCGTCGTACCAAGGAAGAAGTGCAGATCCTTCTTTCCGAGGTCATCCAGAAGTTTCTCCTTCACCTTGGCAATCGCTGCCTTCTCGTCGCCCCCTGCCCCGGCCATGCATTTCCAGAAGAGCTGGCCGATCTCCCAGTCGAGGATTTGCTGCGTTGTTTCCCGCCCGGCATCGTCTTCATACGTGTAGGAGAAGTTGTAGGGAACCTTCCGAATCAGGCGAAGCGTCTTCCCCCAATCCTTGTCGGCGAAGAGCTGTCCCTGGTCGTGCATCGTTCGCTGGATGTGGTCGACTTTTTCGGGGTCCCAATCCCGCTCACAGGGCTCAACGACGACGCCGAGGATGCGCGTCGGTTTGAAAACGGCGAGCGAGAGTCGATTGGCGTGTGCTTCATCCACAATGTGCGTCAGATTCGTATAGACTCGGCCCTTCTCCAGGATCAGTTTGCGGCGCTCCGCCCAACCGTCGTCCGTGCCCCATTTGCCCACGACGCGAATAGCCAGTGGATCGATCGGGTGATGGGTTTCGGGCCGCACATCGCGTGTACCTTTGCGCAGGGCTGTTTCGATCCACGACCATTTCTCGTACCGCTTCTCATATTCCAGCAGGCGGAAAGGAACAGGATATAGTCGCACCCACGATCCGTCTTGCCTGACCGCTGCCGTGCATACGAGCTCGCCGTATGTCTTGGACAACGTGGGGTAGGTCTTGACCGTAATCAGCAGTTGCTCTGTCGGCATAACACGTTTCCGGCCTACAGATGCAATGGCATCAACTTGCCATGGGAGCAACGCTGCAGCGCGTCGGCTACGCAATGCCGATGACACTGCTGGGGGTGCAACTCGAAGCAGGTCAGGGCCACGCGCAGCCCATCTTTTGCGATCCAGGAATGAATGCGCTCGACGGCGGCGGCCTGACCAGGCTTCCAGTCCCGCTCATAGCTCTCAAACAGCGTGTCGTAATCCGCCTGTGTCTTAAGCTCCTTGCGATCCTCGGAATCAATTCCGAGCTCGGGCAGGTGCTCATAGCGAATGCCGACGCCTTCGCATGCATGGGATAGCGTCTTCTTGCTGAATCCGTACTTCCGGCTCAGCGGATTCCGGCGGACATCGCAAAGGACCGTCACCCCGTCCATCAACAGTTGGTTCAAATAGGATTCAAGGGATTTCCCCTCATACCCAATCGTGACCAACCCGGCCGGCTTCTTCAGCGGTCGGGCCGACTCAACTGCCTTCCGGTCCTTGGCATCCGGCAAGGCCTTGGCCAGAATCTCGCTGCGCGTGGCCAGATACGGGTATCGCTTGTAGGTATCCGTCACAAGCGGCATCCCCCGCAACGCGCCATGACGACGGACGAAGCCGCCTACGCGTCTTGAAAGATCCGCATCCAGAACAGCCGCCTTCCGTCCTTCCGCCTTCAGGATCCATTCCGCGTCGTCGTCTTCGAGATACCCTTCCGCGATCAACTTGCGCCTGTCGGCATACGACGTGAACGAAAAGCCGCCGAACTTGTAAGGGACAAAGTCATAGCTTGGATTCGCTTCCCACTCCTTCGTGAAGAGCAGAAGCAACTTCTGAAAGTCGGTGCCAGCCTCATGCCCGCCCAATTGATGGAGCAAGCAGAGAAGAACTTTTTGTCGGGAGAAGATCATGCCGTGACTATACGCGAGGCACTGGACCTATCGCAATCCTCTGTCGGAAATATCGCCAGCCTTCACCCTCCAGCGGGCCGGTGCGACCCGGGGACGGACAGAAACTTCGTGATGTGATTGAGGATCACGAAAAGTGTCTTGTCTATGAAGGCAGCGAGGTGCGCGGCTTGAACCACATAGATCGTCTCTTTGTAGGTGTCGGCTGTGGATTCATCCATACCCATACAGGCTGCGATGTAACTTTGCATCGGGTTCATGATCCGGCGGTCGACTTTGTTATCCGTTGTCGAAGGATGACACGGAAATCGAAAGCCAAGCCAAGGCGCCGGAGTCAATGGCGCCAGATCACAAAGCCCTGTCGACAAGTCGACGTGGGACCCATCTTCTGAAGATATGAACATCTCCGCCGAAGTTACAATAAGCGGCAGGACAACAAGCTGACGGTGCTGAATTGCCTTATCAGTGAGCGACGCGGTCGGCGATCTTTCTTGCAGAAAGCTCAGGTATCCCAACGCCGCTTGTGTGGCGGCCTTGTAGATCGAGTCAGGAGAGGCCTTCAGCTTCGGTTCCTTTGATGCCAGTTCCTCCTTCACTTCGCATCCGTCCGAGCAGAACTCAATGTCGGGTAGCCACTTCCGATGGGAGGTTGCTATTAGCGTGGTCGTTTGAGACACACCCCGTCCCAGCTTGTAGGACTTCGTAGCAGTCTCCGTGAAAAACACCCACTTCTTATAGGGGGCCAGTGCCCGCTTGCATTCGATCGTGAGATAGCAAATGCAGGCTCCGTGTTCGATCGAAGCAACGATATCAATCGCCGTGCGCTCATCGCCTATGCCTGCGGGATATTCCTCAGCTACGATAGTGATTCCGGGGAACTGTCGCAGCGCATGGATGACACCCTTTTTGAATGGGCCACCGTACTGGTTGATAGCATCCAAGAACTGTTTGTCGTTAGTGTTCATATTTATGCTCAACAGTTTGAGGACTGAAGGCTTCTTTGAGGACGGCTTGGAGGAGGTGGGCGGCGTGGGTTCGGGAGCGCTCGATCTCCGCTTCCAGCGCTCGGCATGTTGTCATCAGCGCCTCCACTTGCTCTACGATGGCGGCTTGCTCGGCAAGGGGCGGGATTGCTATCGGCAAATCTGCCACCTTGCCTGTGCTCAGATTGTAGAGTCCCGTCGACGTTCTGGCTTGCTCCTCAATTAACGCGCGCCCGCTTGGCGATAAAAACCAGTAGAGCGCCCACGCGGCTACCCTGGGCTCTGCGAGACGGACTTTTATGACATGATTCTGGTGGACGCAGGGATCAACGGAGCCATCCCATCGGGCAATACGACCCACTTGATCCCGACTGCCGTTCCCTTCGACCACGAGCAAGTCATCCTTTTCGAGCAAGAGCTTCTCCACCTCCGAATCAGCAACTCCGATCTCTTGGAGGTCGGAAAGATCCAGCCTGTTTGCGTAGACGTTCGCGACTCGCAGATACGGCAACATGCGTTTGTGCCCACCCCGCTTGGCTGCGTTCTTTGTCAGACCACCGATAACAAATCCTAGGTTCGCCGCCCGGCACCACTCCCATTCCTTCGGAATCTCGAAGGGCATTTCGGCGGGGGTGATTTTGGGCAGGGGCTTTTCGGGGCGGAGCTTCTTGGCGGCGATTAGGCGGGCTTTTTCGGCTTGGATACGGAGGAGGAGCTGGCTCGCGGGTTCCACGTCCGGGTGGGCGGCGCGCCAGTCGGCGGTCAGCTTGCCCTGAATCGCCTCTTGCAGGATGGCTTGCTTGAGTTTGGCGAGGAGAGACTGCTGGTGGGTGATTTCGCATTCCAGAGGCTTCACTAAGGCATCATTCTCAGCGAGGCTGATGACTCGCTGCTGCACATCCATCGACGGAACGATAATATTCAACTCTGCGAGCGCACCGATTGAGAGAGATACGTTCGCGCTCCCCTTCATCAGAGGAACGATCAACTGATCCTTGAAGTAGGAAAAGTAGACGTGGAGGAACTGCGCTTTCAGACGCATCTCGTCCTTGGGAATGACCGCACACAGAATCGAACCAAGCGCAAACTTCCCCTCCTGATAATTGATCCGCTTGATGCTGGCATGACCGTGCCCAGTCGAAGAAACCAACGGAACGATGACTGCCCGACAATCAAACTGGAACGTCTCATGCGAAGCCCGTTCGGCTGCAGTGACAACTAACGGATAATGACCGGGAACGGCTTGCTTGATTGGGGTCTCACCTTTGACGATGTCGCAAAGATCGCCCAGACGGTATTTTTCGCCATCTCTCACAAGCTCCGCTCAATGTTTTCAACAATGGAAGCCGCGCGGAGGAAGGACTTCTTCAAGCCTGCGAGCAATTCGGCGCTGGTGTGCTCGGTTTCGATGAATTCTTTGTTTGGGTTTTTTGAGTCGAGATCGAAACCCTTCTTCAAATCTCCCACCTTCATACGCCAGGCGAGATCGCCTTCTTTGCGCTCGTTCCACCACTTGATCATCGGCGCGAATTCGTCGAACTGGATGACCTTTGTTTTGGAATAGCTCTTCTGGCCTTCGGGGAGGCGGTGCTCGTAGTACCAGATTTCCTTGGTAGGCGTGCCTTTCTGGAAGAAGAGCAGGTTCGTGGAGACCGTGGCCGGGTGAAATGTGGATTGCGGGAGACGGACGATCGTGTGGAGGTTGCAGTCGGTGAGGAGTTTCTCGCGGATGCGTTCTTTGTAGCCGTCGCCGGTGATGCAACCGTCGGGCAGGACAATGGCGGCGCGGCCACCGGGCTTGAGCAACTGAATCATGAGGATGACAAAGAGGTCGGCGGATTCCCGGCAACGATACGACTGCGGAAAGTTCGTTTCCACGCCGTCGGCGATTCCCGCTCCGAATGGCGGGTTGGCCAGAATGACATCGACCTGCTGTTTGGGCCCGATGGAGTTGTATTCCGTCTTCAGGCTGTCGCGGTAGTGGTAGTCCGGCACATCCATGCCGTGCAGGATGAGATTGGTCAGGCCCAGGACGTAGGCGACGGGCTTATATTCCCAGCCCGACACGGATTTCTGGAGCACGGCTTCATCGTCGAGGGTTTTGACTTCCTTTTCCCGGATGAAATCAATCGCCGCGCTGAGGAAGCCGCCCGTGCCGGCTGCCGGATCGAGCACCTTTTCGCCCAATCGGGGCGCCGTCATCTGCGTCATCAGCTGCGTGATCGCTCGCGGTGTGTAGTATTCGCCTTTGTTCCCGGCGTCCCGCAGCTCGATCAGAATGGATTCGTAGATGGTGCCGAAAATGTGTCGGTCGTCGGAATTGTTGAAGTCGAAACCGTTGAGCTGGTTGATGACCTTCCGCATCGCATAGCCGGACTTCATGTAGTTGTTGGAACTATCGAAGACCTCACGCACCAACGTCGCCCGCTGTGGCGCGTGCGTGGATTGAAGCTTCTTCAGCGAGGCGAACAGGCCGTCGGTCGGATGCGTGATAAAGACGAGCAACTCATCGCCGGTAATTCCCTCGGGGTTCGTGGCCCAATTCCGCCACTGGAATTTCTGCGGGATGACGGACCTGTAACGATCCCGAATCAGCTCCAGCTCCTGGTCCTTGTCGTCCATGATCTTCAGGAAGAGCATCCAACCCAGCTGCTCCAGCCGTTGAGCGTCACCGGAGATACCCTGGTCTTCGTTCCGCATGATGTTGCGGACATTCTTGATGATGGAAGAGATGTTGGGCATGGAACTATTTTGGCCCGGCTTTGAGTGCTCCGTTCTGCCAGAGACGGAAGCTTGCCGTACCCAGGAGAATTTTGCGTGCTTGGTTGAATGCGATTCCGACTGAACACGCTTCAAGAAGGCGGCGTGTCAGATAGGCTTGGCAAAACTGGGAAGCTGTGACGCCGTGTACGCTGTGAAATGGTGCAACAAGAGCACTGCATGCCGAGGAAACCGAGAAAGCTTTTGCAAACGGTTGCTGACCGGTCTGGCAACAAAGTGAAATGAACTCTTTGGGCTCTGGAGTCGGCATAGAAAAGATTTTGCCTAGCACGGGGGCAGAAACAGCATGGGTGCCGAAATAGATGTTTCCGTGATCCCCGTGGCCAATAAGTATCACCTGTTGAAACCCGGCGTGAAGCGCGGTCCAGAAATGAATCAATTCGCGCACAGTTCGCACCTCGATCACCTCGAGATTCCCGGGCACCAGCATTCGGCAGAAATAGAGGACAGACTTGCAGAGGGGCTCGATAAGCTCGGATTCCTTGTAGTCGCCAATACGGACGATCAAGACGCCGATGCGAAGAGCGATTTTGGATGTGCCGATCCAATTTGAGACGTCAAGCGGTCCTGGAGGCACATCCACTTTGACAGAACGTTTCTGAACGTGCCGTACCTTTGTTCTGTAAAACGGTCCGGCTGGAGTGCTCGGGTCAAGCCCGACTCGCGCCCGCGGGACAAAGACTTCTTGGTCTACTTCAATGTTCTTCGGCATGGCTTACGCGGTTTTGTAGAGTTCGTCAGTGAGCGCATGAATGGCGGCGTCATACGCGGGCTTACCACCAAAAGCGCGGATGATTTCGGGGGCGGTTCCGAGTCGCTTGATAGGGTCCAGCGTGATGATGGCCGGATTCTCAAGATCCAACAGACCGTCGTCAGCATACTTGTCGAGCAAGGCGTCCATCACCTTGCGGGCTAGTTCCCCGTATTTGTTGAAATAGTCGCGCTTCTTCACGTTCTCGGCACGCTCGCGCCGGGTCATGGGTTTCTGCTCATACGCAACGTGGCAGATCAGGTCAAACGGATCGAAAGCGGATCCAATTTCTTCGTTCAACGCGGCAAAGATCACGCCGTGCTGCTCTAGCTCTTCGACAATCGCGCGCTTCTTGTCGGCCTGTTTCCAGGATGTCAGGAAGGAATCCAGCGAGGCGTAGGTTGTGCGGATGTTCTTGCGGGTAAAGTCGCGCAGGCTTTCTGTGATGATCTTCCCGTCGGCACCCATGTATTGAACACGCTCCTTCAGGACCGTGACCTCCACGCCATTGACTGTGACTTTGCGACGCGCGGTATAACGCCCCTTCTCTTCCCGAATGATCGAGACGTCAGGCTTCTCGGGCGGCCCATAATCGATCTTCGCTCCCGTCAGGTCATCAACCACCGGCGAATCGTCAATCTCGTCTTCCGCGCCTGAAAGTTCATCGTCTTCCCTCGCCTCTTTCACCCGCACGGGATCACCGTCGAATTTCTTGTCCGCAAACAGCGCGGTCACATTGCGGAAATCCATGATGGTGAAGTAGTGCTTCCCGAAATCCTCGTTGATGCGGGTGCCCCGCCCGATGATCTGCTTGAACTCGGTCATGGAGCCGATGTTTGAGTCGAGGACGATAAGTTTGCAGGTTTGCGCGTCCACGCCCGTAGTCATCAGTTTCGATGTCGTGGCGATGACGGGATAGAGCTCGGTGGGACTGATAAATGCGTCCAGGTGACGCTTCCCCTCCTCGTTATCGCCGGTGATCTGCATGACGTACTTGCTGTTGGCGGCCACGAGGTCGGCATTGGCGTTTGCCAGGGCTTTGCGCATCCCTTCGGCGTGCTCAATGTCCACGCAGAAGACAATGGTCTTGGAGAAGCGGTCGCTGCCTTTAAGAAACTCGGTGATCTTCCGCGCCACAAGCTCCCGGCGCTCCTCCACAATGAGGTGTTTGTCGAAATCGGTCCGGTTGTACAGCCGGTCTTCAACGACTTTGCCCTCTTTGTCCTTGAATCCCTTGGGTGGTCGCCAGCCCTCGGCATCCACATCGAGTGTGACTTTGATGACCTTGTAGGGAGCAAGGAAGCCGTCATCGATGCCCTGCTTGAGCGAATAGGTGTAGAGAGGATCGCCGAAATATTCGGAGTTTGAGACGTCCTTGGTCTCCGTGGGCGTGGCCGTAAGGCCGATGTGCGTGGCTTTCTTGAAATAGGCCAGGATTTCGCGCCATTTGCTGTCGTCGCGGGCACTGCCGCGATGGCACTCATCCACGATGACAAGATCGAAGAAGTCCGGGCTGAACTGCTTGTAGGCGTCGGCTTCGGCATTGTTGTCGGAGAGCCCCTGGTAAAGCGCGACGTAGATGTTGTAGGCGGTGTCGATCTGCTTGTGCTTGATGACCGTCATCGCCTCTTTGAAATGACGGAAGTCGCCGCGAACCGTCTGGTCGATCAGCGCCGTACGGTCGGCCAGATAGAGAATGCGCTTCTTCGCTCCGCTCTTCCACAGACGATGGATGATCTGGAAGGCCGTGTAGGTCTTGCCAGTGCCGGTGGCCATAACCAGAAGGATGCGATCATCGCCCTTGGCAATGGCTTCCACCGTTCGATTGATCGCAATTTGCTGATAGTAGCGCGGCGAGCGATCCGACCCGTCGGTAAAATAATCCTGCGCGACCACGGGCTTGGCCTTTTCGGTGATGCCTTTGAAAGCCCTGTACTTCTCCCATAGCTGTTCCGGGGAGGGAAAAGCATCGAGCGGGATTTCGGTCTCGATGGCCCCACCCTTTACCGTCCGGTCATGGAGAAGAAACGCATCGCCGTTGCTGCTGAATACGAAGGGGATGTCGAGGGTTTCGCCGTATCCGAGCGACTGCTGGATGCCCGCACCGACTGTATGGTTGTTGTCCTTCGCCTCAATGGTCGCGATCGGAATGTTGGGCTTGTAGTAGAGAATGTAGTCAGCCCGCTTCTGCGCTCCGCGTGCATGAAGCTTTCCCCGGACATAGATGCGTCCGTCCGTGAAGCCGACCTCCTCACGTATCTGCGTATCGACGTTCCACCCCGCCGCGACAAGACTCGGCGTGATGAATTTGGTGCAAATGTCGCGCTCACTGAGAGCCTTCTTGTCCATGTCACCCCATGACATGCGTGGACATTAGCGGGCGATGAATTGAACGGGAAGAAGGAATGATCACCTAACACACGGGCTCCGTGGGCCCCTACTTGCACAAGCGACAACGCCCGCCCGGGTTTGATGCCGGGCGGCGGTCCCGACTGGGGACAACATCCGAGAGCACTGCAGACCCTAACGGCGGGTCAGGGGAGCCTGCACGCGTGCGGGTGGGGTTGCCCCCCCATGCGAGTGGAGTCACCTCGCTAGCGTGTGGTGACTACACGCTAGCGTGCGGTCGTCGCACGCTAGCCGGGTGAGGTCACCTGACATGCGTGTGAGTCCACCTCGCTAGCGTGTGGTGGCTACTCGCTAGCGTGTGAACGCTACAGGCCTGCGTGCGTGCCCACCTCGCTAG
>CAZXNN010000114.1:0-9183 GCA_964641915.1 uncultured Nitrospira sp.
AATACGTACGAGATGGGCCTCACCTAGACCAAACTGGGACGAGGTCCCTCCCACTACCAGACGGACCTGATATCCCCTGGCTCCGAGATCCTTCGCCATCGACGCAGTGAGCGACACGGCGTCCTCAAACAGGCGTTCATGGGTGAGCGGAGCCAGGAGAGAGAGCATGAGCGTGATACGCCGCTGATCCTCTGCCTCCGTTTCTCGAACCATGAGTTTCGAGGTACGGGCCGTGGAGAGCCAATGAATCGAGCGCGAATCATCACCCGCATGATATTGGCGAAGATTGTAGAGATCGCTTCCGTGCCCTTTTCGCGGCAGACTCAAATCCTGACCAAACAACGCTATATCCTGCAGGAATGTACTCTCGACCGGACGAACGGCTGGGGCCACCACAACCGATCCATCAAGCGGGTAGTACGCCTTTTTGAGGAAGAGCCCGAACGGAAACGACGTCCCGACACGAACTCCGTCAAACCGTAACCGCCCTCGCCTGGTTGCAATCAGAGGGTAGGACAAAATCTGACTGGCTCCGGGCATCAATTGCCACAGGGTGAGGCCGCGATCGATCTCTTGCTCACCCGTGACATCCCAGAGATGCAGGGAAAAACTGGGCAAACGAGTTTTACGGTTTGCCACCACCACCGTCGCCGTCATCGGTTCTCCGGCATATACAAGCTCGGGAAGGTGCCTGTGAAATTCCAATCGACGAAGACAAGACTCCGCCATGATGCCGGACATCAGGATGATACTCAGCATCATGGCGAGGAGCAGGTAGAAGAGATTATTGCCGGTGTTAATCGCGGCGACTGCGACCGCGAGAGTGAAGAAGAGAAACCGCGTGCCTTCTGTTGTCACTCGCGTCGAACGCCGCCGCATGAGATGCCTGAAGAGACGACGAACGATGGAGACCATATCACCAGTATTCCGGGTAAGCGGGACTGTACACCGTCGTTAGACTGGAACGGGGACGGACTCGACCAGATCCTGAATAATCTGCTCCGACTGTTCAAAGCTGCGATGGCGCAGGCCCTGCGAGCGATTCACCATAATGCGATGAGACAGAACCGCAGGGGCCAGCTCCTTGATGTCGTCCGGTAGGCAATAGGCTCGGCCCCGCACAAAGGCCAGCGCCTTGGCCGCCCTGCAGAGCGCCAACGCTCCGCGCGTGCTAACTCCCAGCGACAGCAAATCCGACTGTCGAGTCGCCAACACGATCGCCAGAAGATAGTCCATTAGACTATCTTCCATCAGCACATCATCAACCTGTTGCTGTAGCGCGAGTACATCCTGGCCCGTGGCAACTGGCTGAAGCGCCTCGGCCGGGTGAAGCGATTGTGGCCGCTCAAGCACCTTGCGCTCTTCCTCGGGGGATGGATAGCCGATCTGCACCCGCATTAAGAAGCGGTCGAGCTGGGATTCCGGCAAGGGAAATGTGCCATGATACTCAGCGGGGTTCTGGGTGGCAATGACCATGAATGGTTGGTGAAGGAGACAGGTCTGGTTGTCGACCGAGATCTGGGCCTCACTCATGGCCTCCAACAAACTACTTTGCGTCTTGGGCGTCGTGCGATTGATCTCGTCGGCCAGTACGATATTCGCGAAGATCGGTCCCGGGACAAACTCAAATCCCTGCTTTTGCCGATTGAAGATGGACACACCCACAATGTCGGACGGAAGCAGATCGCTGGTAAATTGGATGCGCTTGAAGGAACAGTCCAACGAGCGAGCCAGACTATGGGCCAATGTTGTCTTCCCGACGCCTGGCACATCTTCGAGCAACAGGTGCCCACGAGCCAAAAGCGCCACGACGGTCAGCTCGATGACTCTGGATTTGCCCTTAATCACGCGCGCAATATTCTCCTGAATAGAGGAAGCAAGTTGTGTAGATTTCATGGAATTGAATCGCCGTTCCTATTGGGATGGAGGTTCTGGCAAGACACGAAGAAAGTCTAACAAAGGGTCTACAGGTGGTCAATTTTTCGTCAGTATCTTGCGGAAGGGCTGCAGCAAACGCCCACGAGAGATTGGCTATGGCTAGAGATCGTCTGGGACGAGCGTGAGAAACCAGGGCGGACTTTCTTCGCGCATATGCATGAATTGACGAGCGGTACTGCTGGCGGGGACACCGGGAAACACGGCGCCTCTCCGGATCCACACATCCCGAAATCCAAAAGGGGGCTGCTCAGCGTCAGGCCCATCATTTCCAGGAAGACGTGCGCGCAAGATGCCGAGTTCGGCAAGCGAGACAGTGTCTCCCACCTTCAGTTGCATCAGACGTTGGTAGATGTCACCAAACACGACGGGCAGGCTCTCCTGACTAAACGGCTGATTCTTGGGACGGTAGCGCGACTCATCGAGTAATTGCGCCAGGATCTCCCAGAATACCTGGGAGTCCACCGCACCCAATACCCCAACTAGTGCGCGGCAGGCCAAGAGGCTCAGAAGGGCCACTGGCCCGGGAATGTCAAATTTCCATGCAGGGAATATTAGGGCTCGTTCCCCGTGCTGTACTTCGAGAGCCGACTCGCCTTCATAGCGCACATGCCGAAATGCACCCTTGCTCCGACGAAGATCTTCCAGGATGACCGCCTCAGAGAGTCGCGTCGGCTCATAGGCAAACGTCGGGGTCGCGGGAGCCCAGCAGGTGACCAGGGTATACCGTGGAGCCAAATGACCGGCCTCATCCAATTTATGAAGATCGAACATGTCCTGATTGCCGTAAAAACGAAATGTCAGGCCCGGTCTTGCTTGTAGTTGAGCAATTCGGTCTCGTCCCGGATGCAGTGGCCCGCCCAGTTTTGAGCGAGGATCCAGGCGATCCACCGCGTGCAGGACCAGCTCCTGTTGAAGAGTGTGAAGCGTTGGAAGGTAGTGATCGACGAGCTCACCCGCAAATGAAAGATCGCCGGCACCCAGATCGAGCACCGTGGCGACAGGCGTCGTGAGCAGGAGATCGAACGGATTGGTCATCGATTGAAGCGCGCGCGCCACGGCTTCACTGGGAAGATCTGCGGTGGGCCATTTCGAAGCTCGGCCCTGAACGAGACCAAAATAGAGGCACAGTGAGCGGAACGCTTTCGACGGCGGGTATCCGGTTAGACCCTTGAGCGCTGCGCCATCAAGATCCTGAACACGGCGGGCCTGGCCCCGGCCCAACACATGAGCCAGCGCGGCTTTCACCTGATGGGGCATTGAAGCTGCCTGAGACTGCTGCGCCAATTGTCCAATAATCGACGGAAATACAGCAGGCTCCAGAAGACGCCTGGAATCCTCCCACCTCTGCCCAGATTCACAAACAGCACGATGCACGGCTTGACGGAACTCTGCAATGACGTCGCTCTCAGACATATTCAATACCGTGGATGCATCGCATGATAGACTTCTCACGTTCACTCTGGACAACGGAGGATAGTAGTCCGGTTCTTCTCCCGTCAAGACAAGAAGCTTGTCGCAGCAGACGTGCTGTGTTAGGAAATGCCTATGACTCCTTTCGTGACCCGCCGTCTTACAGCCTCTCGTCTCCTCCCTCTCTTGCTCCTGGTCATCGGCTGCGTGGTTGTCACGGCCTGTGCCGGCGGCACTTCTACGGCTCCTGCAAGTTCCCCCGTCTCATCCTGGCAAGCAGGTCGCGTAATTGATGTAAAAACAGGGCAATCGATCGATCTGCCAACATTCCTTATGACGCTCACGCAATCTGACATCGTCTACCTTGGAGAAGAGCACTACAACCAACATCACATAGAAGCCGCTTTATCTGTGCTACAGGCGGTACTGTCGAACGGCAGTCGTCCGGTGCTCACGATGGAGATGTTCGGATGGGACGGGCAACCTGCGCTGAATGAATACCTCACCACACCCGGTCTGGACCGGCAGGTATTTCTTGATCGAAGCCGCTGGAAGCAAAACTGGGGTGGCGCCTTTGATAACTACGAGCCATTGATCAACTTTTCCCGCGAGCACCGGATCATGCTCCGAGCCATGAATCCACCCAAGCCACTGGTCCGCCAGGTCGTAAAAATCGGCCTTGATGAAGCTCGAACGGGACAGGACTGGGTTGAATGGGGAATGGATCGGGAAGACATTGTTGATGACCAGGCCTACCGACTCAGGATTCTGGATCAGCTAAAACGCTGCCACGGAGGGGGGAACGACGAGGACTATATTAGAATGTATGAAGCTTCTATGGTGCGCGACGAAGGCATGGCCAAAACGGTGGCGGCGGCACTTCTCACCGCTCGCCAGAGTCCTCAGGATCACACAGTGATTCTCAGTTACACGGGTGGCGGACACATTCAATATAATCTGCCCATTCCGAAACGCGTAGCACGTCGCATGGACGGGCCGATCGCGCAAGTAACGGTGTACATGGCCTCCTTCGATCATACACGCATTGAGGACATCCAGGATCTCGTCCACGACGGCATCGCAGATTATGTATGGCTCACCCCCATCAGCCAGCAGGGCCCGCCACAGCGCTGCCGGTAGCATCCGGATCCGACTAGCACTCTCGGCCTGCGAGCGAAACTACGCACGGCTTGACAGTGCCGAACCAGCGAGGCAGACTGCTTTCACATCTAGGATTAGACTCTATGGCAACCATGCGAAACAAAATTCCCTGCAGCGCCGACCGACTCGGTCTTCTGGACCCCCAGATGATCAAGGCAGTGGTCGAAACTTCCGCCTTCCAGATCGGCCATCAATACTTGTCCGAAAATCGGGTTCGCATCGTGGAAGCCGACGACGCGCAGATTTCATCCGCGGTCATCGGTAATTCAGGGCTTTACGAACAGACGATCCGGTTGAAAGACGGGCACTTAATTTCGAAATGTTCCTGTACCCTTCCCGAAGAACCGATTTGCCGTCACTGCATTGCTGTCTTGCTCGAGTACCACCGGTGGTCCCAACCGCGACAGTCCCGGAAGACCAAGGACATTCCACGGGACCTCAAAACAGCTACGCAATCCGAACCGCCAACTAATGGAAACGGAATATCGACAATGGGCCCAAACGCATCAACCGACGTCAAGCTCAGTGAAGTCATGGTGTTTGTAGAGTGGCTGCAGCCTGCGATGAAGGCGATAGAACAGGTCCAATCGATGCCTCTGCCTCCTCAGATGGCACCTGGGGAAGTTGCGAACTGGATCCAGACTATCCGTAATCTGGAGGATCGCCGCCGGGATAGCGAAGAGGTCCAGTTGAAGCTGGAATCGGACATGCGAGATCGAGAGGCCTATGTGGCCCGATTAAGTCAACAACTCCAGGCTTCTACTGCGGAAGCAAAGGCCGCTCAGGTAACAACACAAGCGCTCCAGCAAGAAGTCGCAACCTACAAGGTGGTCTTAAGCAAAGTCGCTGAACTTTCAGGGGAAGTCAGCCGCTACGATGGCCAGCTGAAATCGATTGCTCAGGATTTTGCCAGCAAAGGGAACCAGCTCGATCGAATGGCCGGTTCGTGCAAGCAAGTCGCTGAAGCCCTTAACTCCATCGTGAAACAATCTGCTCCACGGTAAATTCATTCATACAATTATCCCCTCCAAAGTTTAAGTACAGGGATCTTGCGCAGCCCCATGCTGTTTTTGTAGAATGCGGTCCTCATTTTCGATATACCCTTGAGGGAGGAATGGTCATCATGAAGAAGTTGCTGGAAGCGATGAGCGTAGTTGTTGCTGGTCTGTTGGTGGGCGTTACCCCGGTCCTTGCAAATGCCCCAGAGGGAGGAGGAGCCCCTGACTACAGCGGCATCACCTGGTTGTATTATGTGATGATCGGCGGGATTCTGGCGTACGGCGTGTACGACGCCTTCCTGAAGAAATCGTAGCCTTTCTTGTTGCCGGTTGACAACAGACTCCTGCCTGGCTGAGAAATCGGTGAGGTAGGAGTTTATCTTTTCGCCCCATTGTGCATCCTTCCCCTATCCCTCAGAACTGGCCGCAACCTTCCAAGCATCATGTCCACAATCGCGCGATAGCCCCGGGCTGTAGGATGGATGCCATCGGCCTGGTTTAACGTATTGGAGGCCGCCACTCCTTCCAGGAAAAATGGGATGAGCGGCAAGCGATAACGCGTCGCCAAGTCAGGATACAGACGTTCAAATGCTGCAAGGTAAGCGTTGCCGTAATTGGGCGGGAGCTTCATGCCGGCCAGAACCACGTGCGTGCCGGATTGCTGCAACTGCTGAATGATGCGCTCTAGATTGGCTTTTGTCTCTTCTACTCGCAATCCTCTCAGACCGTCATTGGCTCCCAGTTCAAGGATCACGATTTCAGGTTTGCTCCGCAAGATCCATGGCACACGGCGCAGACCACCCGCAGTCGTCTCTCCGCTCACACCAGCATTGATGACCCGATAGCGCAACCCGAGTGCATCCAATCGCCGCTGCAGCTCTGCCGGATACGTCTCATTCGCGGCAACGCCGAGTCCGGCTGTCAGACTGTCCCCAAACGCCACGATCCTGGGTCGATCATCGACCGACGGTGGCTCCACAGCCCGAACGAGAGGGAGCTCGCCTAAAGGTCCAGTCAGAATGAGCCATCCAACATACGCGCCTATTCGAAGCAATTGTAATTTCGACCGACGTTCCATGTTCGTACAGTATAATACCACCTTGGTGTGTGCTCCGAGATGAGGAAGGAAAGCACTGTCCCATGATTCGCATTACCCAACTTTCAATGAGTCTGGCAGCCGGAGGACGAGCGGTTACCATTCTGGACAATATCTCGTTGGAGATTCCGGACAGACAAATGGTCGCGATTGTCGGACCATCAGGGAGCGGGAAGTCAACGCTCCTCGGATTGATGGCCGGCCTCGATCGTCCAACCGCAGGCTCGATCGTGTTGGATGGAGCAGAGGTAACGACGATGTCAGAAAGCGCCCTGGCCAGGTTCAGGCGCGCCAAGATCGGCTACATCTTCCAATCGTTTCATCTTATCCCCACGCTCACCGCCCTGGAGAATGTCGCCGTTCCCCTCGAACTGAGTGGCGAGCAGGGAGGTGATGTGCATGCGGCAGAATTGTTGGCCTCTGTCGGACTGGCCGACCGCCTCGATCATTATCCCGTGCAGCTATCCGGCGGAGAACAGCAGCGCGTCGCGGTCGCCCGGGCCTTTGCCTGCCGTCCACCATTTTTATTTGCTGATGAACCGACCGGCAATTTGGATAGCACGACAGGAGTACAGGTGATCAACCTCCTCCTGACCATGCATCGTGATTTTGGCACCACGCTGGTCCTCGTCACGCATGACCAAGACCTGGCCGGTCGAATGCAACGAGTCGTCGGGTTGCGCGATGGCCACATCGAGTCCGATCAATTGACGGCCGCCCTTCCGTGAACACCTTCATCCTAAAAATGGCGTGGCGTGAAACTCGCGCTGCCTGGCGGCACTTTTTCTATTTTCTCACCAGTATTGCGGTGGGAGTGGGTGCTCTTGTGGGAGTCTCACTATTTTCTGCCCACCTCGAGCAGGCCGTCACGAAGGAAGCCCGCGGCTTACTTGGCGGGGATCTTGAGGTTCGCCTCTCACGGCAGGTAAGTCAAGCAGGGCTCACATTTCTCACTTCGCTGACAGGCCGAGACATTGCGATGACTCACGTGAGCGAGTTGATCGGCATGGCCGCTCACGTTCCCGGAACACCGTCCCCCGGCCAATCGTCACAAGTCGTCGAACTCAAGGCTGTGGAGTCGCTCTATCCATTTTATGGGGCCCTTCGCCTGGAACCGGATCGCCCGCTGTGGGAACTGCTGCAACTCCAGTCGGCCGGTTGCCCGGGAAAGCCCTGCTGGGGCGCAGTTGTTCAGGAGTCGCTACTCATTCGAATGGGATTGACGCTCGGCCAATCGCTCACCATTGGCCAGGCCACCTTCCGTATTACCGGTATCGTGCGCACCGAGCCGGACCGTATGGCGAATGCATTCAGCCTGGGCCCTCGCGTGTTGATCGCCCAGGATGGACTCCGCGCCACGGAGCTGGTGAAACTCGGCAGTCGTGTACGCGAACGCTATCTGTTAAAAACCCCGGCCGCCACCAAGCTTGAACCGCTCCTGTACGAATCGCGGAGCCGTTTGGCAGCGGACTCCGCACGCGTATCGACGTATCGGGATGCACAACCGCAACTGAAACAATTTCTGGAACAATTGACCAGGTATCTCGGGCTCATCGGACTGACTGCCCTGTTTGTCGGCGGCATAGGCGTCGCCACATCCGTGCGCGCCTTCCTGCGCGAAAAGCTGACAACCATCGCCATTCTGAAGACCGTTGGCGCCGATTCTTCGACCATCATCCGCACCTATGCGACCCAGGCCCTCCTCTTGGGACTGACCGGAAGCGTCGCAGGGCTGGCGTTCGGTATCAGTCTAGAACAGGCAGTGCCCTGGATGCTGTCTTCGTGGTTCGCCTCAGACATGCTGGGTCAAATTGGTTTTACATCAGGACTCTCCCTGCATTCACTCCTGCCGCTGGGCAAGGGCCTTGCCCTCGGCCTGCTCACCACGTTGCTCTTCACCCTGTGGCCCTTGTTGGCAATTCGATCCGTCAAACCGGTCGCGCTCTTGCGGCGCGACGCGCTCGCGGCGGAACCGTCCTCGGGCGCTACAAACCGGACATGGCGCCAGCATATCGCGCGCCTTGATCGAACGAAGCTGCTCACCGCTGGAATGATCGCCGCAGGACTTGCCCTGCTGTCGATGTGGCAAGCCGGAACATGGAAAATCGGGCTGTTCTTCATGGGAGCCTTCTCCCTCGCACTCGCGCTGTTAGGAAGCGCCGCCTGGGTTGTGATCAGAACGCTCACGGTAGTCGCCCGTCCTAAGCGTCTGGCCGTTCGCCATGCAATCGGCAACATCGTTCGTCCGGGGAGTCAGGCCGTCAGCATGACCATCGCCATCGGCATCGGGGTCATGGTGATCGTCACCGTCGCGCTGGTTGAACGAGCCTTGCTCCGGCAGATCGGCGAAAGCCGGCCGGTGGATGCCCCGACGTTTTTCTTCATTGATATTCAACCGGACCAGGTGGACGGCATCTCCCGTCTGCTCCGTGACCGGGTAGCAGCCCACGCGCCAAGTCTGACTCCACTGGTCCGCTCACGGCTCGTGGCCGTGAACGGCCAACCGGTCAAGACTGAGGCCGTATCCGAGGAGGAGGAACGGACAGCGCAAGCGGCCGACAAGGATCAGCGCCGGAAGAC
>CAZXNN010000115.1:0-9095 GCA_964641915.1 uncultured Nitrospira sp.
TCTTGTCAAAGCTCTCGTAGCGCCGATGTCATCACGCCTTCAACCGGTGACCGATGCGGATTTTGACCGGGTGGTCGAACGCGTCACGGCTCCGGTGCTCGTCGAGTTCTGGAAGCCGGGCTGCGGCCATTGCCAATCTTTGATGAAAGAACTGGAACAGTTGCAGGATGAACTCGGAGAGAAGGTTCTGGTTCTGACCATGAACGTCGACGACAACTTTCAGATTCCAGCCGAGTTAGAAGTGTTCTCCCTTCCAGCCCTCGCCCTCTATCGCAACGGATCGTTCGAGCGGTTCATCGGCGGGCTGGGGGAAAAGGCGGAAATCCTGCGGCAGCTTCAGATTGGTTGAGAAGGGTCTAGAGCGTCCGCCAGGAGCGGCCGTCGTTTTGAATGAGGCGGTCGGCTTCGACCGGTCCCCAGGTGCCGGCTTGGTATTCGGGGAGCCAGCGCTGGCCGGACTGCTGCCACCCTTCGAGGATCTGGGTGATCCAGGCCCAGGAGGCTTCCACGGCGTCGCGCCGCATGAAGCGTGAGGCGTCGCCGGCCATTACGTCCAGCAACAACCGTTCGTAAGCTTCCGGCGACGGCCTGCCGAATACTTCCCCATACTTGAAATTCATTTCAACCGGGTGTGTCTGCGCTCGCGTGCCGGGCACGCGCGAGACGATGCGGAGCGATAACCCCTCTTCCGGCTGGATGCGGAGCGTCAGCACGTTCGGGGCTTGCGGTGATTGCCCGTTGGCGTTGAAGAGAATCTGGGGAATGTCTTTGAACTGCACCGCCACTTCGCTGGCGCGGAGAGGTAAGGCCTTTCCGGTGCGCAAGTAAAACGGCACGCCTGACCAACGCCAGTTTTCGACGAAACATTTCACCGCCACATAGGTTTCCGTGGTCGAGGTAGGGTTCACGCCTTTCTCCCGACGATAGCCCGGCACTGGTTCACCGTGGGCGGTCCCTTCGGTGTATTGCGCGCGCGCCGTAAATGTCTCGACATCTTTGCCGGTGATCGGGCGCAAACAGCGGAGCACTTCCATCTTGGCGTTGCGGACGACATCCGGGTCGAGCGAGTAGGGCGGCTCCATCGCCACGAGGCAGAGCAGTTGGAGTATGTGGTTCTGGACCATGTCGCGCAATGCGCCGGCTTCCTCGTAGTAGCTTGCCCTGGTTCCGACGCCTTCGGCCTCGCTCACCGTGATCTGGACGTGGTCGATGTGCTGGTGGTTCCAGATCGGTTCGAAGATGCTGTTTGCAAATCGCACGACCATCAGATTCTGGACGGTTTCTTTGCCCAGGTAGTGGTCGATCCGGAAGATCTGCGACTCGTCGAACACGCGTCCGGTGACGGCATTGATCTCTTGGGCCGATTTCAAATCGCGTCCGACCGGTTTTTCGACAATGATCCGGGCATAGGGCGTGTGCCCGTTGCCTTTTGTCGCCACGCCGGAGTTGGACAACCCTTCGCAGACCGGGGTGAACGAACTGGGTGGAATGCTGAGATAGAAGATGCGGTTGCCCGGTAACTGAAACGTGCGCTCAAGTTCTTCGGCGCAGGCTTTCAGCTTGGCATAGGTATTCGGATCGTCATTTTCACCGGCCATGTAGAACAGGTGACTGGCAAAAGCGGTCCACGTATCTTCGATGAGCGCCTGGCGGGAGTGCTTCACCACACCATCGCGGACGGTCGCGCGAAATTCTTCGTCGCTCATCGACTTGCGGCCGAGTCCGAGCACGACAAAGTTCGACGGCATCAGCCCGTCCAGCAGCAGGTTGTAAAGCGCCGGGATCAACCGGCGTTTGGCGAGATCACCCGATCCTCCGAAGATGACGAGTGTCGTCGGCTCGACGGGAGGGAGGGTCTCCTGCGACGGACTGATCTCAATGCGTGATTGTGATGTGGGCATTCAGGGCGTGCTCCTGGTGACGGGTGTTACCGCCGTACGGCATGCCCGCCGAAAGCGTTGCGCAGCGCCGCCAGCATTTTCTCCGCAAAGGACTGATCCTGTCTGGAACGGAAGCGCGTGAAGAGGGCCGTAGTGAGCGTAGGAACCGGCACGTCTTTTTCGATCGCATCGGCGATCATCCAGCGGCCCTCGCCGGAATCCTGCACGAAGCCCTTGAGCTTGTCGAGTTTGGGATCATCCTTCAAGGCGTCGACGGCGAGTTCCAGCAGCCATGAGCGGACCACACTGCCGTGCATCCAGAGGTCGGCCACCCGGCCCAGATCCAGGTTGTACTCGCTCTTGGACATCAACTCGAACCCTTCGGCATACCCCTGCATCATGCTGTACTCGATGCCGTTGTGCACCATTTTCACATAGTGCCCGGCGCCATGGCCGCCGACGTGGGCCCAGCCGTTTTCGGGTGCGAGCGTCGTGAAGAGCGGGGTGAGCCGTTTCACCGGCGTTTCTTCCCCACCGATCATGAGACAGTAGCCGACCTTGAGCCCCCAAATCCCGCCGCTGGTCCCGGCATCAACATAGTGCAGTTGTTTTTTCTTGAGGTCGGCGGCCCGACGAACATCGTCGTGAAAACGGGTATTGCCGCCGTCGACAATCGTGTCGCCCGATTGCAGCAGGGCTGCGACAGCCTGCACGGTTTCCTCGGTCGGCGCGCCAGAAGGGACCATGACCCAGACGGTGCGAGGAGCGGCCAGTTTGCCGATCATGTCGGCAAGGGATGACGCCGCGATGCAGCCTTGTCCCTCAGCCTGTTTGACGAGGTCATCCGAGCGATCGAAGACGACCACACGATGGTTGTCCCGCCGCAGACGGGTGACCATGTTCATACCCATTTTGCCGAGCCCGATAAATCCCAGTTCCATAACGACTCCTTGGCATCCGCGTCGAGAGCGGTGAAGCGGTGAATAGCGGGAACGTGAGGAACCCGTTCCTATGTCGTGTGACGGTTCGAATCCTTACAATGCAGGGGATCCCGGGCCCGGTGGATCGAGGAGGCTAATCGATTCGTGCCGGATTCGGGATGTCCTTAAAGAGTAGATCGGCAATTTGCCGTCCAAAGTTGAGCCGGTCCGTGAGATTCGCGGTGAGGAGGAACCTAGCCGCCAGTTCCGCCAAGGCCGGTTCGCGGGATGACATAAACCGGTGGATGTCGACCGGGGCCGTCAGCCAGAAGCCTCGGATCCGGAAGAACGCCATGGTGCATTCTTCGAAGAAGAGTGTGAGGAGATAGTGGGCAAGAGCCGGCTTTTCGGCTACGTCCTGGGCTTTGCCCAGCAAGTGGAGGCACTCGGCTTTCAGTCGGATCTGTTCGTTCATCGAAGCCGGTGTGGGGCCCTGCCTGAATCGCTGATTGGCTTTTTCAATCACCTTGGCGCCGATCCCGTCATGGTCGAAGAGGAGCCGGGCTTTTCGCAGCAGCGAGGGTAGCCGCGTGGAGTAGGCGAGTTCGTCCTCGACCAGCTTATGCCCGAAGTAGCGAATATCCACGAGGCGCTCGCCGGCCCGCAATACTTCGTGTCCTTCGCGATCGCCCTTGACGAGGGCAATAAGGTCGATGTCGCTATGGGGGGTGAGGGCGCGCCGTGCACCGGATCCCACCATGAGGATGCCGACGAGGTCGCCTCCCCGGCGGCCACGGATGTGTGTGAGCGCCATCTCGACGCTGTCATCGAATCCCGGTGGCTCCGGTATCGGTGGCTGCTCAGGGGGTTCAGGGACGTCAAGCAGCTCGGCGTTCAGTTCTTCCCTGGTTGGGACCGGAGTGGAGAGGGGACTGTCCATCATGCTCCAGGGACCTGTTGAATGTGTTGCGGTAATGCGCTGAGCCATTGTTCGAAGGGCTGTTCGGCGTCAACGATGATTTCGAGTTTTCCGTTGTCCAAGCGGCGCACGACGCCGGGGGTTTCCGGGGAAAGCGGGATTTCGACCCATTCCCGGTTGAGCCCCAGCGCGTCGGTGACTTCGAGAATGCGGCTGATCTGTTGGAACGACACCACCTGGAGGGTCATTGCGGCTCCTGTTAATCGATGGGGCGCATTGTATGTGTCGTTGAAAGGAGGTGTCAACGGACGCGGGGGTCAGCTGAGGACTCGGGCAAAGACCTCGGCGGCTTCGTCGATCTGTTTTGTCGAGATGTTCAAATGGGTGACGGCGCGGAAGCTGCGGCCTCCGATCGCGTGGATGAGCACGCCGTGGTCCTTGAGTTGGGCCACGAGATCAGCCGGGGCCAGGCGATGGTCGGGGACATCGAAGATCACAATATTGGTCTCGACATGTTGCGGCGCGATGCGCACGGCCGGGATCTGTTGAAGCGCCCGCGCCAGTTTCTTGGCATGGTCATGATCAGTTCTTAGGCGGGTCACGTGGTGTTCGAGGGCATAAATGCCGGCGGCCGCAAGGATGCCGGATTGGCGCATGGCCCCGCCGTACATGCGGCGGAAGCGTCGCGCACGGTCAATTAACGGCATGTCGCTGGAGACCAGCAGGGAGCCGGCCGGCGCACCAAGGCCTTTGGAAAGGCAGAAAGACACCGTTTCAAAATGCTGCGCGTAGGTGGCGGCCGGCAAGGTGGTCGCGGCGACGGCATTGAACAGTCGGGCGCCGTCGAGGTGCATCGGAATCCCGTGCTTCGTGGCAATGGCGCGAATCTTCTCAATAGTGGACAGCGAATAGATGGTGCCGCCGCCGCTGTTGTGCGTGTTTTCGATGCAGATGAGTCCGGTCGGGATACTGTATGGATCTTTGGGTCTGATCGCCGCTTCGACCTGTTCAGCCGTCATGATGCCGCGATCGCCGACAACCCAGTGCAGTTGGACACCCGCGAGGGCGCCGGCAGCGCCCTGCTCGTATCGCACGATGTGGGCTTTGCTCTCGACGATCACTTCCTGCCCCGGTTGTGTGTGCGCACGGATCGCCAACTGGTTGCCCATGGTGCCGGAGGGCACGAACAGCGCGGCGCGTTTGCCGAGCAAGGCGGCTGCCATGTCCTGCAGTCGATTGACGGTCGGGTCTTCTCCATAGACATCGTCTCCCACTTCGGCGCGCGCCATCGCTTTGCGCATGGCATCGGTGGGTTGCGTGACGGTATCACTGCGGAGATCGATCATGAAGCATCCTGTTGTTGAGTGTATGAGTAGTAGATATCCCGCGCGCATTGTAGCAAATTTTTTCTCTTGCGGGAGAGGAGAGGGGTGGGGCACTGTCTGGGGACGAATCGGAAGGATGCTGTGTCGCAGTTGTCGATCTGGAAATGGGTGAAGGTCGAGCCGGAGGAGCGGGTGCCGCTGCTCTGGTCGTTCTTTTATTTTTTTTGCCTGCTCTGCGGCTACTACATGCTGAGACCTGTGCGCGATGAGATGGCCATTGAGGGCGGGGTGCAACATTTGCCCTGGATGATGACCGGAACCTTCCTGACGCTCCTCATCGCGACGCCCCTGTTCGGGTTCCTGTCGGCCCGGCTTCCGCGTGTGCGACTGATGCTGGCGGTCTATATTTTCTTTATCAGCCATCTGTTGCTGTTTTTTACGGCGATGACCGCCGGGTGGCATCCGGAATGGATTGCCCGTGCGTTCTTTGTCTGGCTCTCGGTATTCAATCTGTTTGTGGTCTCCGTGTTTTGGAGTTTCATGGCCGACGTGTTTTCTCCTGCGCAGGGCGTGCGGTTGTTCGGCGTGATCGCAGCGGGAGGGAGCCTGGGTGCGATCGTGGGGCCATTGATGACAACGGGAGTGACCTACGCGTTTCCAATTCCTGCATTGATGCTGGTCTCAGCGATGTGGCTCACGTTCTGCGGGATCTGTATCTATCAACTGGATCGGTGGGCCGCAGCTCACACCACTCGGGGGAAGATCGAGGGAGACGTGCCCTTGGGCGGCAGTATGTGGGCGGGGATTCGTGCGCTCGCGGCGTCTCCCTATCTACTGGGAATCTGTGCGTACTTGTTCCTGCTCACGATGTCGGCGACGGTGCTGTATATGGAGCAGACCGCCTTGGTAGGCCGTGAAATTCCCTTACCTGCAACGCGCACGCGTCTCTTTGCCGGGATGGATCTGGTCGTGAATGTGTTGACCTTTGCGACGCAGGTGTGGGTGACAAATCGATTCGTGCTCCGGTTCGGGTTGGGAGCAGCCTTGCTCGTGCTTCCGGTCGTCACAGCGGTCGGGTTTGCTGCGATCGTTGTAAGCCCTCTGTTGCCTGTTTTTCTCGCGCTCACGGTTGCGCGGCGGGTCGGAGAATATGCCATTGCCAAGCCGGCGCGCGAGGTGCTGTTTACGGTGTTGAACCGGGAGGACAAGTACAAGGCTAAGAATTTCATCGATACCGCCGTATCTCGAGGCGGCGATGCCTCGACCGGCTGGCTGGTGTCCGGGGTCAAAGCATTGGGGGCGACGACCGGCATCGTGGCCGGAGTGCTGGTGCCGATGATGCTGCTCTGGGGCTGGATCGGGTGGCGACTAGGCCGACAGGAATCAGCGTTGCAGCGCGGAGTGCAGACTGTACGATAGAGGGTCGTCTTTACTCCCTAAAAAATCGCATGTTATAGTCGCACGCTTGCGCGACGATTCATTTCTCACGGGGGGTCACATGCCGGAAGTTCCCGTTAAGATGTACATCGATAAGTTGTTGAAATCATGCCGCGATGTGCAGCGTCCATTGGCGTTGCTTTCGGGCCCCGTGAAGGATCGCGCGCTGCGGGCTATGGCGGATCGATTGCAAGCGGATGAGGAACAGATTTTTGCTGCGAACGTGCTCGATGTCGAGGCGGTGGGGAAGACGCTGCTGGGGGAAGGGCTGCGGGGAGAGCGGGTGAAGGAAGCGGTCACGCGCGTGCGGATGATGCCGGATGATGTAAAGGAGTTGGCCGAGCGTCTTCGTCTCATCGCTGATTTGCCGGATCCGGTCGGTGCGGTAACCAAGCGATGGGAGCGGCCTGACGGGTTACAAGTAAGCCGGGTCCGCGTGCCCCTAGGGGTGGTCGGCGTGATTTCTGAAATGAAACCGTTGATTACGGTGGAGTCCTTGGCCCTCTGCCTCAAGTCCGGGAACGTCTGTGTCTTCCGTCCCGCGTTCGAATGGAGCCGGACGCATCAGGCCATTGAATCGCGAATGCGTGAAGAGGCGGAGCGCGCGGGAATTCCCGCGGGTGCCTGGTTATTGGTCGACCGGCCCGAGAAGGAAGTGGCGCTCGAAATCATGCGTGCCGGGAAGAGCGTGGATGCGATTGTGCCCCGTGGCGGGCCCGGGCTTCGCAAAGCCA
Source organism: uncultured Nitrospira sp. (assembly GCA_964641915.1). GTDB lineage: Bacteria > Nitrospirota > Nitrospiria > Nitrospirales > Nitrospiraceae > Nitrospira_D. The sequence continues at coordinate 7,216 of CAZXNN010000115.1, forward strand.
TGCATGAGCAGGCCAAGATGCCGATCCTCTGTTACGACTACGGGATCAGCCATGCTTATGTCGATGCGGATGTGGATATTCCTATCGCGCAGAATGTCGTCATCAATTCAAAAATTCAACATGCGACGTCCACCAATTCCATCGATACCCTGTTGGTGCAGCAGGGGATGGCGCGGCCGTTCTTGGCGGCGCTCATTCGCCGTCTGCTTGAAGAATATAAGATTCAGGTGATCGGCTGTCCGAAAACCGTGGCGCTCATGGGGCAGATGGCAATGACCGGACACGAAGCGGTCACCCCGGCCACCGACGAAGACTGGCATCGGCAGTTCCAGGCGCCGGTGTTGGCGATTAAGATGGTGGCGGATCTCGATGAGGCGCTGGCGCACATTGCCGCCCATGGACCTTGCCTGACGGCCGTGATTGCCACATCCGACTATAATGCCGCGATGCGGTTTTCGCGTGAGGTGGATGCGACGGCCGTGATGGTCAATGCCTCCACGCGGCTCAACTCCGGCGACGGGTATGGAATGGGGCCGGACATCGGCCTCAATCTGTCCCGCGTACAGGCCAAAGGGCCGATCGGACTGGAACAACTGACGAACGAGAAGTATGTGGCGTTCGGCGGCGGGCAGTTGCGGCATCCGCATCCGGTGCCGGATACCTACGAAGATGCCATCATGCTGAAGCGCGCGTGAGGATGTTGAAACAGCCCGCCTGCTTCGTTCTCGTGTCGTTCGGAACCTCGACGTACTAAAACAGTACGCCTCGGCCCCTCACTCACTGCGGCCTTGCTGGCAGCCTGTTTGAACATCCTCTAGCAAGATGTTCATGAGCAGTGCGGCCTTGCTGGAACACGTTTTGAGCAGGCGTTGAGGATGTTGAAGCATCCTCTGCAAGAGGCTCATGAACAGTTCTGGCTCGCTCGATCAACTTCATGCCCACCTGGCCCACTGGGGCCTTCGATCGTTTTCGTCTGATGCGGCCTATTTCGCCTGGCAGCGAGCGACGCTGTCAGCTGCAGATTTGAGTCGGCTCAATGCGCAGGTCGAGCGGAAGCGCACCGGCGATCGTCAGCACGAAATCGCCTTCTACGATCTGACGGCGGAACCGCATATTCTTTCCGTCCTCTACAGCCAGCGCTATGAATACTTCATGGAGATCGGCGGTCGGGTATTGCCTCGAATCGGCGCGGCGGCCACGGTCCTGGATTTCGGGTGCGGGGTCGGGATTCTCACGACGTTCTACGCAAGGCAGTGCCCGGGGGTGCAGTTTGTCGGGATCGACCGTTCGCCTGCGTCGATTGTCGTGGCGCAATCGAAAGCTAATGAGTTGGGGCTGACCAATATCCGCTTCGAGTGCCGTGATGTGGAAGCCGAGGCGCTTTGCGGATCGTATGATCGGATCGTCGCGACCCATGCGCTGGTTCAGGCTGAGCAAGATCCGGGAATGCCGAGTCGTGACTGGACGACCTTCGAGCGGGCGCACGATGAACTGCAGCAGGATGCGTTTGAGCAGCGAACCGGTATCGGTGTGCGGCTCGATCGGCTCAGCGAGGTGCTCAGTCCTGGTGGATGCATGGTCATCTTCGAGAAGACCCGCCAGCTTGTCCGGCTGGTGCCCTTTCAACGGGCGCTGGCTCGACGGGGTCTGAAATTGGTCGAGCCTCCTGAACCGATACGGTATCGCCTTGTCGAGGAGGTTGCCGACGATGGGCCGTTCTATGTGGTGCAAAAGGGGAGTGCACGTTCTCTCGCATGGAGCGAAGCGCCGGAACCTGACGAAGGCTTGCCGTTCAATCGAGCGATGCTTCGATCCGCTCCACATGATCCGCAAGATCCGGACAGGCCGCTGTACGAAAATCATTGGCCGTCGGCGCAGCA
>CAZXNN010000116.1:0-9024 GCA_964641915.1 uncultured Nitrospira sp.
TCCAAGGTCATCTTCGAGTAGCGCCCTTCGCATCTCGTGAAGCGTCGCTCGTCTCTCGCACGTATTGAGACGGTTCGGCCTCAGTCACGAGATACGCTTCACGAGGGACGAGATACGGCTATTTATTCACAGGAATGTTCTCGGTGCGCTTCACGATGTCGATTGCCTGGAAGACCGGGTCTTGCGATCCCTTGGAGGCTTCGGCTTCGACACGCTGGAGGAACGGCGCAGGACCGCTGATCGGCGCGTAGTTGAGCGTCACCTCGACATCGAATGTCTTCGTATCTTTCGGCGTGGGGAAGGTAAAGGTTTCGACCCGCGTTTCGTCGGGCTTCAACACCGTGTCTTCGAGCACTTTCACCGCCTCAAAATCAAAAATGGTCTTCTGCCCCTTGGCGTCGGCATAGGTCCGTCCATAGACCCGCTTATCGGCGAAAACTGTTTTCAGGTTCTTTCCCTTGATGTCGAGATCCAACGCCACCGACGCCCAGGCCGGATGGGTAGTGGGCAGGTTATGCGGCACAAGGCTCTGCACTTTCACTGTGACCGTCGTCTTGTCCCCGTCAATCTTGGTCTGCACATCAAGTTTGGCCGCTTCCTGCCGCAGCTTGCCGATACGACCTGGGAAGGTATGGTTGGCGACTTTGCGCTTCTTCTCCCCGTTCGCCGACTCTCCAACCTGCTCAGGCATGTGGCAGCTTTGGCACTCTTTGCCGGACTTCACCGCCTGGCTCTGCTCATAGCTCCCCAACAAATCGTTGGCCTTGCCCAGATTCGCAGCAGAAGGCACGGACTGGTGGCAGTTCAAGCAGAGATCGGACTTTTGAAACAGCCCCAGCTCCATCGACTGATGCGCGAGATTCTGGACAAAATCTTTGTAGGGGCCATAGAGCGTTTTACTGCCCAGTTCGTACTTCGGTTCCGGCGGATGCTTGGCCCGATCGACCTGCTTGATCAAATGACATTGCGCGCAGGCGACTCCATCCAGCGAGGGATCCCCCGCCTTGGCTTGATCGACAAAAAGCTGGGCCTGATCCGGGAACTCACGCACGTGGGGCGCGTGGCAGCGAAAGCACATGGCTTTGTCTTTACCTGCAGAGAAATTTAGATAGGCATCCAGCGAGGCACGGAAGGCCGGCGAATGGATCGATTTTGAGAGCGGAGAGGTTTCCCACTCTTCAAACACGCGCTCATGGCACCGCTTGCATTTGCTGGAATTCGGGAACGCCTTTTCGATCACCGCCTGCGACTTGGCATCCTGCGCATAGACGCCGGGCTGCCAGCCGTTCCAGAGCGCCAGAGCGCCGATAAGCACCGCGATACCCAGGACTCCCTGCTTGATGCGCCTGTATAACCCCACGCTACAATCCTTCTTCAACGGCCGCCCTACAATGTTTTTACGCGATAGGTCAAGAGACGCGGTTGCTGGTACTCATCGAGCACATGCTTGGCCTCGTCCCGCTCCTTGTCGCTCTTCAATGTCGCAAGATACTTGTCTCGCAACGCCGGTTCCGGCGTCGGAATCAATGCGTAGCTCAACACGGCTTCAACCGAGGCCGGCGTCGAACCGGCCGGCATCGAATAGGCAAACGGCACTTTTCTCGTATTGCCGCCCTTAATGAAGGGATCCGGAATCGGGCCGCGGAGGATTTTGTCGTAGGGTAAGCCGAACCGCTTCGTCTCTTCCGCTAAGACCTTGCCTGCCGCGTCTTTGACGGTGATGGTGAGGATCACCTGCTTGAGCACCGGATCTCCGTCGGGGAAGCTGTGGGGGAGGCTCCCCACTTTGACCAGGGTCGTACCCTCTACTGTGCCGCTCGACTTCGCCACCTCGATATCGACACGCGGCATCCATTCGGCCTGGAGATTCCGGTTTTTGAGCAACGTGCCGGGAATGACGACGCCCCGGAACCAGTGCCGGCCGATGGCCCGCGTCATCGATCCGCGTTTGGACGTCGAACTGCCGGTCGAGGGCTCCATATGGCAGTCCTGGCAGATCGTCCCCTGGAGAATTTCCCCCGGCAGCTCTCGCTTCGTCACATCCTTCACTTTGTCGAAATGGCAGGAGGTGCAGTAATTCGCTCCACGGAACAGATCCGACTGCGCCCCGATGTGTACGAGGTTTTCTTCCGGATTCGCGAAGGGGCCATAGAGCGTCTTGCCCGGAGTCACCTTGAAAGTCGGCGGCGGGCCCGGGGTCGTTTCGACGGAGCCGATCATATGACAGGTCGCGCAGCCGATCCCCTCGACCTGCGGCTTCCCGGCTAACACCTGGCTGACGATCTTCTCCGCATGTTGGGGGAATACGGTGGTGGACGGCACATGGCAGGAGAGGCACCGCTGGCGCTCCTCCGCAGTGGGATTCGTCTGCATCCACACGCCCAGCACGGTGCGAAAGACCGGGGACTCCAGCGATGTGCCGTGCAGCAACGCGGCATCGACCCGGCCGAAGGTTTTCAGATCCGGCGTTTGCTCCCGCATGCCTTTCCACTCTTCATAGTGGCGGTCATGGCATTGTTTGCAATCTTCGGAACGGATAAAGACATTTTCAATCTCGGCGACCCAATCGGGCGGCGTCGCGCCATCGGATTTTTGTGCGATGGCCCGCTCATGCGAGAGCGCATTCAGCCCGATGGCGAGGAGCAGAAAACATCCGATGGTGAGACGTCGTGTCAACGGCATCTGTTGCCCTTAACAGGATGCTGAAAAAGTCCGCCAGCGGCGTTCTCGCGGTGCTCAGAGGCTCCACGTACCACAGAGAGTACGCCTCGCCTCTTCGCTTGCTGCGGCCTTGCTGGACGGCCTTTTTGAGCATCCTGAGGTGGTTCTGAGTTCGACCCTATCCTAAAGACTTTCACATTATTTTCGGTATCAACCATGTTTTTCCGCAGCCTGTTAATCCCGTTTGCAGCCGACAAAATGGAAATTCACGCCCCATCCGACCGGATCGCCCGGATCGGCCGGTTCATAGGTCCCAACGGTAAAGTTGCACTCCTTCATCGCCTTCTTGATGGCCTGGCCAAAATCGATGATGTTCCGGATTTCACGCTTATCAATTTCTTTAATGACGGACCGCACTTTGATGCCGGCATAGTCGGCGCGGGAGTTTCCGATCACTTCGAATACGGCGACGCCCCTCGCCTCCTGCAACTTCAACTCTTTCCGAATATCTTCGTCTACCGAGCCGACTGCCACACCGAACTCCTCTCCCAGCCTGATGGCCTCCTCCTCCGTCATGGCCTCGGCTTCAGCCGACGCCGTGGACGTCAAGAGCCCCCCCAGAACTGCACCGAGCAGCATACTGAGAGCCAGAAGAAAACTCCGCCAGGAGCGAACGGAACGTGGAGCAAATCGTTGGCTTCGAATAGTGGTCCTTTCATGCGGCCATCATAATCACCGCGCCAGCCCACGCCCAGAACCAGGCAACTCAGAGTTTCGCGACCGGATCGATAGACAGTTGGAACCAGGGGGCGACGGACTTTTGTCCGTTACGCTCTTTGTTCTCGCCGTTCCACACGGCGAACGAGACTGTTTGCACGCGGCCGGGAATGAGCTTCGCCTCATTCTCCGGCTCTTCGCTCACCAGCGGTCGGCGCATCACCACGCGCCACACCCCGTCTTTCCATTGCGCCTTCCCTTGAATCCGTCCCTGCTTTTCCTTCGTGGTCAACGTGCTGAATCCTCCGCCGATCAAGTCTTCCACGGAAGAGACTCGCCGGGGGATGACTTCGAACGTGCGCACGCCGCCTTCCTTCTTTTCGGTCTGGCGGGAAGCTCGACGGTCAATGTCACTCTGCCAATCGGCTTTCCAATGCCAGATATTGATGTAGTGATCGAGCTGGCCCATGCAGAAGAATGCCGGGGCATCGCCGAGCGGCAACCCGATAGCGACACCGTCTCGAAAGGTGCCCGGGGTCAGGCGATCATTCTTGGTGTTGTCCTGCCACTCCAGCAGGAATGTGATCTCGGTGCCGTTATGGAGAGAGCGCACGACGAGTGCCCGCGCCGTCGGCTCAGGCCAGACCGGGCGGGTAATGACCTGTCCGCTGAGTGGCACCGTTAAGGAAGAGGCTTTGGCCCAGGCCGTATCGTCAGGAGCCGACGGCAGTTCACCCTCGGCGAAATGGGACCGGATAGTCATGCCCGCAGAGCTGACCAGCGGAATGCCCCATCCGGCTAGAACACTAGCGATCACAAAAAGGCCGGCAAAAAATACCAGCAAAAGAGGACGGGACTGGCTGAGATTCGTCATTCGCACCATGCAGATGATTCGAAGTTCGACGGTCGCCGTCTGGATCACCGCAGATTACCATCGCGCCAGCCGAGAGACAGGGCTGACGCTGGAAACGGGGCCTAGGACAGTTTTACCCGGCGAATTTTGTTCTCGCCGCGCTCGCAAATATAGAGATGCCCCTGTGAGTCGAGCGTCAATCCGACCGGTGAGTTCACCACAGCTTCGATACCTAACAATCCGTCGCCATGCTTGACCGTGCCGGCCGATTCCTTGGCGACGAACCGCGCGGCGCCGCACCCGCCCATGTTCTTGTCTTCATACCCGCTGTCGCCGTTGCCCGCCACGGTGGTAATAATGCCGGTCACCGCATCGATCCTCCGCACGCGATGATTCATGGTATCGGCGACATAGAGATTGTCTTCGGCATCGAAGACGACGCCCTCGGGCGCATGCAGCATCGACTTCACGGCCGGCTTGTCGTCGCCATCGTAGCCGTAGCGACAGATCCCCGCCACCGTCGAAATGATCCCGGTCTGCATGTCGATCTTCCTGACGCGATTGCTGCCCTTATCCACGACGACGATGTGGCCCTTGCTATCAATAGCCATTCCCACAAGATCGTAGAGGCGGGCTTCCATCGCAGGCTTCCCGTCATCCAGATACATCGACAAATCCAGACCGTCCGAGCAGACCGGCATCAGCCAACCCTGGTCATCGCTGAAATCGATGCCGATGGCATCCCCGGAAAGCACCACAAGACTGCGCGCCACCAATGGCTGCTCCCGCGATTCGTCTTCAGCCGTCCAGGCACCGGCAACCGTGGTCACCATCCCGGTACGGGCGTCATACCGCCGCACCTTGTGCGCCTGCGTATCGGCAATGTACATGACATCGTCCCGATCGAATGCAATCGCGGCAGGCCAGGTCAGATTCACTTCAAGCGCCGGACCATCGCCATTGAACCCGTGCTGGCCGGTCCCGACGACTGTCGTGATAATACCGGTTTCCCGATCGACCCGGCGAATGCGGTTGCTGCCGGAATCACAAATGAAGAGGTTGTTCTGTGAGTCAAACGCGACATCCAGCGGCAGATACAGACCGGCTTCTCCGCAAGGCCCCTCATCGCCGCTGTAGCAGGTTTCCCCGATACCCGCGAAGTTGTGGAGCGTGCCCTCGAGTATGTTGACCCGCCGGATACGGTCCGACCCGGACTCGGCAAAGTACAGCCACTTCTCTTCCTTGTCGAGCGCGACGTGGTGAGGAAGGGGAATCCCCGCTTTCACTGCCCGCTTCCCGTCACCCGTACTCCGGGCTTTCCCGTTCCCGGCAAAAGTTTCGATGTAGCCGCCGGCTAACTGCAGTTCTGTATCCATAGACGTCTGTGCGTCTCCACTTCACATCGGAAAGAAAACTTACGCGCGCGAAGCCGGTTGCGCAACGGCCGCCGGTTGATCGACGGTCATCGATTGAACCGGAGCTGCGGTAATGGCCGGAGCCGCGGCCGCGGCTTGCTGCTGCGCGGCGAGTGCCTGGGCCTCGGCCTCGATGGCGTCGGCTTCGTGCACGGACTTCTTGAAGCCCTTGATGGCCTTGCCCAATCCTTCGCCCAGCTGCGGCAATTTGCCGGCGCCGAAAATGATCAACACGATCACGAGGATCAGAATCAGCTCTGTGAATCCAAGACTCCCAAACATGATGGACTCCTTCCTAATGGGTAAATCAGGATGCGGAACTCTCTTTGGCTTTTTTGGCAAACCGCTCTTTCAACCGCTTCCGCGCTTCTTCAGCCTGCTCGAACATTTTGCACTTGTCGTACACGCTGATGAGATTGTAGTAGGCCAGCGGCTCGTCGGGATTGTTCTCCACGGCACTCTCCATCACCTTGATCGCCAGATCGGACTTCTTGTGATTCAGTGCGATCTCCATCAATTTGAAGCTGGCTTCCAGATGCGTGGGCTCGAGTTCGAGCGTGCGCATGTAGCACTGAATGCCCATATCGATCGTGTTGTAGTCGGACACCAGCGGGTTGTCCAACTCCACATACACGCTGGCGAGATTGTACCAGGCAATGGGATCTTCCGGCGTCATCTCGACAAGGCGCTCGTAGTAATCCTTGGCTTCCATGAATTTCTTCTTGTCCGCATAGACCCGGCCAAGATTAAACAGCGCCAGGATGTCATGCGGGAACACGTCGAGCGCATGCTTGAATTCGGCCTCGGCTTCGTCGGCCATGTTCTTCGTAGCGTAGATGGTCCCGAGATTCGAATAATACATGGCCAGAGACCGATTCATCTCGGCGCGCAATCCCTCGGCCATTTCAATCGACTTCTTGACCTCGATCAGGGCATCGTCCATCCGCCCTTTGCTGAAATACAATTCGCCTAGCCGGCAGCGGGCTTGAAAATCGTCGGGCTCCTCTGCCAGCAGCTTCTCGATCGCAAGGATTTCCTCGTCGGGCGAGAGCGGCTGATCTCCGGGATCCAGCGCGGTCGCCGTCTGCGTGGGTTCATTGCTTGGATTCGTTGTGTCCATACATGCCCCTGTGTTCAGTTGCGGTGATTATACCTGTTCGGTTGCCAGGGCATCCGAAGAGCCCATGAGCGTATTCGTGGCGGTCGACGGAGACTCCGAGACCGCCGGTCGGACCCGATCCATCGTGAGCAGCATCACTCCCAGAATCACCATCAGCGTGAGATTGGAAAAGAGCAACGCATACCCTGCGATAAACATCAGTCCGATCCCGTACCCCGCCAGCCGCCCCATGTTGAGCAGCTTAATGACGGTATAAGACCAACACAGCAGCCCCCCCATGTAAATGGCAAAGGGCAGATAGAAGGTATAGCCCATGCCGAACTGGAAAATCCACCCGATCCCCTGGGAGGCCTGCCGGACCGCTGAAGCCAGGGCCGGATCATACAAGCCGAGCAGATAATCGGTAAAGATGAGGGTCGTGAAGATCGTCCCAGTCGTCGCCCAGAACCAGATCGCCCGGTTGCGCTGCACGCGGTTCTTCGTCCTGAGCGACAGCCCCTGGCCGTAGGCCACAAAGGTCAGAAAACTCGCCAATACCATCAAGGCTTCGCCGATTCGATGGGCCTCATAGACGAACGGCGGCGCGGCAACGGTGTTGGCCACACTGTAGGCGGTTGACAGGATTTGGTAATAGAGCCAGCCGGAAATGCCGAAGTAAAACGTCACCCCGAGAATCCGATGGGACCGCTGCGGCTGCGTCGAGACATACTCGAACATGAACAGCGTCAAGGCCAGAAAGGCGATGACGTTATAGATCAATGACCCGACCATCCCGGAAGGTACCACCAAAAAGGCCGCGGTCAGGAGCAGCAGCAACACCACACAGCTCATCGCTACCTTGGCCATCCGGCTCACCTCCTGGCCGGCGCTTCGATTGACCATCGTCACACCCAGCGCGAGGAACAAGAGAATCGCCACAATGTTGAGGAGCCAGGTGCCGATCTCCGTCAGCGTCGTGAAGGTCGGGGTGATCCACGGATGCGCCACAGCCATCTTGCTCAGGTGCATCCCCAATCTCGAGACCAGGCGATAGAGCACCAGCTCAAGAAACGAGGTCAGCAGTACGAGCTTGATCGTATATTCGAACATCGGACCGTAATCGCTGATCCGGCCTGCAATCCGATCACTCATCGTTGCGCTCTTCATACCCCTCGTACGCTCCCACTAGCAAGGGCCTGATTATAGCTGGCACAAAAAAACAGGGTCAATGCCGGGCACCACCATCGTCCGAGGACGCTAGGACGCACTGATCGGCTGCGGCGCCTGGCCAGCCTGCGCCTTTTCATGGGCAATGTAGAGCAATCCATCCGCCATCGAGTAGTTGAACGGCAACTCACACACCACTTCACTCACTCGTTCATAGACATGCTGATAGAGCTTTTCCGACTCGTCCGGCGTCATCCCCTCCTGCACCTCATAAAAGAAGCCGAGACTCAGATCCTCTGCGGAAGGCCGCATGATTCTGCGTATTCCGTATCCTCCGGGATCGCTCATGATCGGGGCTTCCTTTTCAAGATCGAAGAGGCACGGCTGACAGGAAAATCCGAACGACTCGTGCAGCTTTTTGTTCTCCACGATGAAGTTCATCGTTTCCAGGGCTTCCTCTTCCTTTTCGGTGGGAAATCCGACGATAATGTAACAGTGGACTGCAATTCCCAAGTCCACACAATCGTCGGCAATCCGCCGAACCCACTCCTGCTTGATGCCCTTCTTCATGAAATCCATGATGCGCTGATTGAAGGATTCCAATCCAAACACAATCTTGAGACATCCAGCATCCCGCATAGACGTCAGGAGTTCGCGAGAGAGGTTCTTTTCGAACCGCATTTCGCAGGTCCACTTGATGTCAAGCTTCTGCTCCGCCATCTGCTGACAAAGCCGCTTGGTGGGTGCGAGCGCAAAACATTCGTCGGTAAAGAAGAAGTTCTTCGCCCCGTATCGCTCCTTGAGCCATTTCAACTCTTCAATGGTCCGGCCTGGCTCTTTCTGCCTGAAATTCTGGTGATCGAGCGTGAGGGCGCAAAATGCACAATCTTTGTAGTAGCACCCGCGCGAGAATTGAACCGGCAAGACCGGCTCAGGCGACAAATACTTGTCGAGCGGAAATCCGTCGTAGTTCGGCGCCGGCAACTGGTTCACATTTTCCGAGTAGAATGGTTGATTGACCGTGATTTTCCCATTCTGGCGATAGATCAGATTCGGCACCTTGCTGAAATCTTTCTTCCCGGCCATCTGATTGACCAGTTCCAACAACGCCG
>CAZXNN010000117.1:0-8951 GCA_964641915.1 uncultured Nitrospira sp.
ATGACAACACCGCCAGGGTCTACGCGGAGGAGCATGCACGACGAGAAGCAGACGAGCGCGCCCGTGAGGCAGCGGGCGAGTTCGCGAAGCTGCTCTGCCTGCAACGGGGGACCCCTCGGAGGTATGCGGCTGCGGGTAGACAAAGAACTCGACGCCTTGCCTCGGGCAGCGAACTTACCAGGGTGTCTTCTGGTAGTCGCCGATGAGTTTCTCCACGAGCGGGCCGAATCGTTTAAAACATTCCGTCACCTCTACGCGCTTGCCACCTCGCTCAAAGTAGTAGACGGGGAGGCCCACCCTCGGCTCAGGCATTCCCGGAGGGCCAAAGTACTCGTGGCGACCACGCAACTTGAGGCGGGGGTCTGACAGGGAGAAGTACTCTGTCCGGCTGTCCTTTTCGGTGCCGCCTCGGTGGACCTCCTCGTCCCGGCAATCGCGCATCAGCGTCATGAGGTCATCGTCGTCGGTCAAGAGATGCTTGTGCCATGCCAGGCAGCTCTCTTGGCTCCGTTCCCAAAAAGTGCGAGTCACACTTCGAGCTGCAGAAAGCGCAGCACTGATTAGGAAGTCGAAGACCTCTGATTCGTCTCGGCGCTCGCTCCAATTCTCAGTATCCAGGAGAGAGCGAAAGTAACTGAACTCTCGAGTCTTCTTGCGAGCGAACTCGACGATTTCCACCGACGTTGCTGTCTGGCTCCAATGCGGCATGCCGGGGTGGATACTCTGTCCGGCCGCTTGTGTCAACCACCTTGCGCCGCCGGGAATCTGCTCTTGCTTGTCGACTCTTGCGTCAAGGACAGCGATATCAGAGGCATGGGATCAATCTGCACGCATAAATCCTCAGAGGGTTCTTTCCAACGATTGACTCGACAAGGAGCCGATGAGATTGAAGGAGAATCAATCTTGAGATTGGCGAACTTAGCCAGATCAATACTCATCTCGCAGGCTTGACTCGGGAGTTGCCGCGAGGAGGACGGCGACGCACACGACGGCGACCAAGAGGGCCACGCGCTTTCCTCGTTTCGGCATAGCAAGCATCGTAGTTAGCTCGCGGGACAACCACGCAACGAAGGGCCCGGAGGAGGTACAAAACCCCTTGGCACAGTGCCGCGCGCTGCAGAAAATGCTTGATTACTCGGCTGCAAGATACCCGTGAAAATAGAATTCAACTTCAAACGGTCCTGGTGGATTAAAATATGGCTGCGGGTGCGATACGACTAACTCGGTTCCGGGCGGTATGGGGAAACCACTGAGCCAGTCGGCATCGGCATCGCTACCTGGCAGTTTCAGTTCCTGACTACTTCCATTTACTTTCTTCAACAATGCAGGACGGGCGTCTCCAAATCGAACAAATGTCAAGATCAACCATTTATCTTCTGGGACCTTGTATGCCACGGCTTGTCCGCCGTTTGCCGGAAAACTGAATTTGCCTCTGTGAAAAAAAATGTCTCTTGGCCCGACGATTCGTGCAGAAAGCGATTCTACTGCAGCTCTCAGGCTTGCAATCTCACCACGAAGATCCGCGCAGCAAGTGTCGGTCTGCGCCATGGCACAGGGCTCCGGACCGTCACTGAAAAGCCAGTTCAGCACGATGATCGGATCGGTGATGTCGATCTTTCCATCGCAGTTCGTGTCTCCGCTGCGCGCGGCGAGCTGACCTTCGCCGGCACCCCGCCCTTCAGCGGGCACCCGGCCAATGCGCATGAGATTGAGGCTTACCATCACGACAAGAACGAGCATCGCAGAGAGCACCGATTGCTTAAGCAGACGCATACTTGGCTTCCTTCCGATGGAACACCTGCTGTGCCGAGGACTCGACAGAATCCAGTCAGTAACGAGAAACTATGGTAGCCAGCAAATATGGGAAAGACAACGCCGCTCCCAGTACGGGAGCCCCGCGGTAAGGCCGAAGTTCGACGACAGACGGGGCAGCCTACCCACAGGCATCCTTTCCATCAATCGGGGGCTTCCGTGGTGTAGGATACGCCATGCGGGTCGCGTCGGCCCGCGGTTCATTCCCCCAGTCAGGAGCAGCGCGCATGAAACGGGTTCTCGCCTTCGGTCTTGCCGGGTTCGCCGGATTCCTCTTCGCAGTCGTCGGAATCGGCGTGATCTTGCATCTCCAACCCATTCGAGCTGGAGTACCGCCACAGCAAGGCGGAACGGGCGATGTGAATGGTGATGGAGCGCTGGACATCTCCGACGCGGTCTACATCCTCCATTTTCTGTTCAAGGGGGGCGATGGCCCTGTCGCATGTGGTGATTCGCGGTCTTTGACGGCTCGTCTGGACGCCATCGAGGAATCACTTCGCGCTTCGCGATCGCTATGCTTCGAGAGGTCAGACCGGTTTGTTGACCACGCGGATGGCACCGTTTTGGACGCTTGTACGGGCCTCATGTGGCAGAGTGGAGCTGCGGACATCTCTGCGAACGGCGTGATCGACGAATGCGATCGAGTTTCTCTCGATGGCGCCAATGCCTATGCTGGGAGCCTGACCCTGGCGGGACACTCCGACTGGCGAGTCCCAACCTTTCAAGAGATTCTAAGCCTTGTAGATGAGTCGCGTGTTTTTCCAGCCGCCAACCCAGTTTTTAGAAACCTCTACCTCGTGCTTCCACCCTGCGATGCGAATTTGTCGTATCTCAATGGGTTTTGGTCGACTACCAAAACTCCAGCAGATGATGCGCTCGGCATTGAGTTCCTTTTGGGCCAAAAAACCTTCATGACTACGTCGGGACGGCTATTCGTCCTCGCCGTCCGCGGCCCGGTCGCGCCGTAGCCCGGTGGGTCCTGCGGGCCCATTCACCAGTTAGCGCGATCCCCAACGGGGATCCAGTCCCGGTACAGAATTAAGGTTTCCCCCCCCTTTGAAGACGGTTTGCTCAGTGGCATTGGGGAACTCGAATGCAACGAGTCGTCACGACCATGCCCGAGGTATGAGCCGCCGCCGGAGTGATTGAACCACGACTTGGAGCTTTCCCCGGCCCCGCTCTCATCTGCTACCATTGCGGCTCAGTCGCGGGTTCCGCAATTCCTTGGGTCGAGATTTAGAGGGTCCTCAATGAAGAAGTTCGTCACTCTGACTTTGGTGCTTGCTGTGGGTATTCAGATTGGACGCCTGCTCGAGAGCCGTACAAAACTCGCGCTGGCCGGCAGCGATCATGGCGGGGGGGCCGAGAACTGCGCCGCGCAGAACGGCGACGTGAACGCGGACGGCACGGTTAACGTGTCAGACGCGGTGACAATCCTCGGCTTCTTATTTCAAGGAAGCCCAAGGGCGATAGTGTCCCTTTGCGCGGCACCACCGGCACCGCTGGGCCTGCCTGACACGGGGCAGAACGTCTGCTACGGCTTCCGAACGCGCGTGGGCTGGGCGGATGTCCCCTGCGACGAGGCGCTCTGTCGGGGCCAGGACGCGCACTACACGACGGGCTGTCCGCCCGAGAACCGCTTCACGGACAACAGTGACGGCACGGTGACGGACCACTGCACGGGCCTCATGTGGCAGAAGGCTACGGCAGAGACCAACGGCGACGGGCAGACGCCCGACGACGAAAGCGACGCGGTTCTGTGGTGCGATGCTCTGGCCTACTGCGAAAACCTGAGCTTCGCCGGCCACGATGATTGGCGTCTGCCGAATGTGCGGGAGCTTCAAAGCGTCGTCGATTACGGTAGCGTCGGTGCGTCGATCGACCCGACGTTCGGCGCGTTCTCGGCGGGTGACGCCGGGTACTGGTCCTCTACGTCCGATGTCAACGACCCTGGCAGAGCCTGGCTTGTCCGTTTCGGTGGAGGTTCCGTCGACACCGCTTTCAAGAACTCACCTATCTATGTCCGAGCTGTGCGCAACGCTCCATGACCCCTTGAAGGGGCCCGATGCCGAGCGCCAGGATCCGCGAGCCATCGAACGGGAGATGATCCCGGCGTTCGTCGACAGGCACGGGGCGTTGCCGTTTGCGAACTGGCGGCGGTGGGCGCGTCCTTCCAGCCTTCACTTGCAGTTCCTGTCCGGCTATCATCATCCCCGAGTCGGGAGGATGGGACTCTCGCTGCAGTACCTTACTTCGTCTGGGAAGGGCTCGTCATGAAAAAGTCTCTCGCGGTTGTGTCCTCCAGCTGTCTCAGCTTCGTTCTCGGAGGGGTGCTGGTAGGCACCGCACTCCAGGTCTGCGCGGTGAGTCCACCCACGGCTACCCAGAACGGGGACACGAACGGAGACGGAAGCATTGACATTTCTGATGCGGTCCACCTCCTCAGCTTTCTCTTCACTGGAGGGGCAGAAATCGCGGCCATTGACTGTCAATCCTCTCCCCCTCAAACGTGTCTTCTTTCAACCAACTCCACCACTTGCCACGGTCGATTTGGAGGTGTTATCGATTGCAGTGTTCCTCCGGCAAAAGGGCAGGACGCTTTTTACAGGCTTGGATGCCCCTTAGATGGCCGCTTCGTTGACAATGTCGACGGAACCGTAGCCGACAACTGCACCGGTCTAATGTGGACGAAGAAGAACATCGATGTGGATGGAGACTTCGAAGTTTCTGGTCACGACAGATTGCCTTGGTTTGATGCGATCAGCTTCGTCGAGGACTGGACCTTCGCTGGGCACGACGATTGGCGCATTCCGAATGCCCAGGAGCTGCTCACCATCTTCGACTTTGGTCATGTACCTGATCCTCCACAGAGTGCGGTGGCCTACTTCCCCTTTGAGTTTGACCAGGCATGGTCTTCAACCCCGGACAAGTTCAACCCTGATAGCCAAGCTTATGTGTTTACTACGCCCCAGGGACCTTGCGTAGGCAACCCACTCTCCTCCCTGGGCGTGGGGGTGATCCACTTCGTCGTCGCCGTCCGCAGCCCGTGACGCGGCAGGCCACCACAGGTTGAAACATAGTAAACGTTTAGAAAAGGGTTCGTTCATCTGATCGTAATCGAGGCAGCATCTCTCTCTCGATTTGGTAAATCACAGTACAGGAAGGCTAACAAATGAAGAGGCTGCTTGCAGCGAGTTTCTGCGTTCTGGTTGGGTTTGCCCTCGGGATCAACTTTCATAGCAGTGCGCTCCAGGTCGCGGCAGTAGGCCCACCGAACGCAACGCAAAACGGCGACACCAACGGAGACGGAGGGATTGACATCTCGGATGCAGTGTACCTGCTCAACTTTCTCTTCGCCGGTGGGGCGGATATAGCGCCAATTAAGTGTGTCCCGGCCGAACGGAATGGCGGCTTTATCGCAACCGGCATGACCGAGTGTTTTGGGGACGCTGGCCCAATCGATTGTTCCATCCCGAAAGCCAGAGGGCAGGATGGCGCCCTCAAGCTCGGGTGCCCATTTGAGAGCCGCTTTGTGGATAATGGCGACGGCACAGTCAGTGACACGTGCACCGGCCTGATGTGGACAAAGAAAAACGTCGATATCGACCAGGATGGGGAAATCGTCACAGGTGATGGTCTGCACGCCGGGCCAGATGAACTGCCATGGCTACAAGCATGCCAGTTTGCCGACGATATGACGTATCTTGGCCATTCTGATTGGAGGGTACCGAATATTCGGGAGATTCTGGACATTATGAGGTTTGGAGTTTACCCAAACTTTGTTCAACCGATTGCCTTTGACCAGACTTGGTCATCGACGTATGACGGCTCAATCCTGTCCATAGGGCTCAACGGACGAAACGGTGGATGTTGTTCGAGCATCATCCATCATATAGGCAGAGAGGAGCCTCATATCTTCGTGGCCGTCCGTGGTCCGTGAGGCGTACTCTGACCATTTTCCGTCGTTGATTGCTCGCACACAATGTCTACAGGGAAGAGTAACTGGAATTGCGATTCTGAGCACCGAGAGAAACTGGGATCATCATGAAAAGCTCATTTGCGGCTGCATCCTATGTGTCCCTGGGCATGGTCCTCGGAGGAGTAATGGTAGGCACCGCGCTCCAGGTCTGTGCGGTGAGTCCACCGACGGCCACGCACAATGGGGACACGAACGGCGACGGTAACATCGATATCTCGGATGCGGTTTACTTACTTGGCTTCCTGTTCACGGGTGGTCCGGAACTGGCATCGATTGATTGTCCCACCAACAGACCAACAGCCGGAGTCGTCGCTACAGGTCAAAAGCAGTGTTACGGTCAAGCCGGCCCTATCGACTGCACCGCCCCAAAAGCAAGAGGTCAGGATGGCTTCCACCAATCGGGTTGCCCCTTGGAAGGGCGATTTATTGATAACCATGATGGAACAATTTCCGATGCATGCACTGGTCTCATGTGGACCGACAAACAAATTGATACAGACGGCGATGGGGAACTACTACCAGCAGACTTCAGGACGTGGCTCGAGGCCTGTCAATTCGTAGAAGACATGACCTACTTGGGGCATGACGACTGGCGTGTGCCCAACATCCAAGAACTTCTCAGCATCGTTAACTTTGGCAATACCACGTCAACTTCCCCTCTGTTCTTTGCACCTTTTGATCCAGAGCCGTTAGCACGAGGGATTCAGAGCTATGGCGGTACGTGGTCTTCAACCTTTGTAGAACCCGGTGTAAGAGTATTTGCGGTAGGAGCCCACGGGAGAGAAGGCATCAGTTGCGATTGTTGCGTGGCGCACCAAATTGACGGCAAGGAGTTGCATCCCTTCCTGGCCGTCCGCGGCCCGTGACACACCCGGCTATCCCCGTGACTCAAAGCCAACGTAGAGCCTTGCCAACTGTGCGCGCCGGATACGATCTTCTTCGTTAGGCGCACAGAGTCGAACAAGTAGTAGCTTTTTGTAGAGAAGCGCATGGCCAGCTTAAGTCAAGAGCAACGAAGTATCCTTGATAGCCTCCAAGAGGCATTCTCGGATGTTCCGCTTCCAGGGGATGACCGAATCACGGAATTGCATCTTTCGGTTTCTGGTGAGCCGTGCGAGGAGTGCGCGGAGATTAGCAGAGTCCTTGCCGGAAGGCACTGGCGAGACTACTTGGAACAACCATATCAGCTTTTAGGTTACTTTCCGCCACGCGAACCGTGTATAAGGCTTGGAAGAGACTTTATTCCGCTCTTAACGGTTGCTGCTTTCCATTTCTTCCTGCCGGTCATAGTAGCCGCCATCCTTGTTGATCCCAATGAGGCTGATCTTATGCTCGACAGTGTGCCCTCGACGTTCGACCCAGGACCGAGGCCAGATGAGGATTCAAGGGAATTGAATCAATGGACATGGCGTCACGAAAGATGTAAACAACTCTTGGCTATGATGAGCGAAAGCCAGAGGCTATCGATCCTTAAGGCCTTAAGAAGTATTAGCGCTTCGTATTCGACCCCTGTTTCAGTGGCGTACGAGGACGCGATTGAGAATCTCGAAGCCGGTACCGTGGTCGCATGGAAAAAGGGCCTGCCTTAATGGCCTGTACGTGTTTTGAAGAGTCGGGCTTACGTAAGATGACCAGTCGGCGACGGTCCGGGCCCAACGGAGAATCTGGTTGGGCGCTGGGCGCCGCTGGGACTTTCGGGATCGGTCCGAAGGGCCCTCTGGGACTCCCGGGCGCAGCGCCTAACCCGGCACAGCAGCGGACCTGCCAGTTGTCCGGCGAACTTGAGCGTTAGGCGCTATGGTTGAGAACTGGACCAATCTGAGTGTCGGAGACCGAATTCGATTCGTTCACATGCCCACCGAGTTCGCCCAGCGTGGCTACCAAGTCCACGTTGAAACGCTGCGGGTATACCGGCGACTCATTGCGCGCCGTCGTCCGGTACGTGTTTACACGATTGATGCTTGGCGTCTGCCGTGGATTCGCTGTCAATTCCGGAGTAGAGGCGGTCGCTGGCAGTACCATTCCTTGGCCGTCAACCACGATGGCTGGGTGCGAGTGAAAGGGCGCAGCGTAAGTTGAGTTTGTATGTTTCGTATTGGCGGGGTTTGGTAGACTCCTTGGCGGCGAGATTCCGGGCCAAGCTGGAAACCTGTTTGACTCCGGGGCGGCGCCGCAAGTTCTTGGCTTGGCCTCGGGGCCGTCCCGGAAGTTGGGGAGCAACGCCCAACCCGGGTTGGAGCGGACGCCGCCGCTTGCAGGCGGGCCAGGGCACGGATAGGTTGGAGTCGAGCGCGGAGCCTGGTCAGGCGTTCCGTAGGCCCCGCCGCTCAAGCCGAGGTCGGTAGCCTGTGACCTTGGATGTTAGGCCGATAGGCTCTTTGGAGGTCCCGTGATCGCATTCCGCGTTGAAATGAACGACAAGCGGATTGCCGTGGCTGGCCTTCGCGGGCGTCACGTCCTGACGGCAATACTGACGTCAGTGGTGCGTGACCCCGAGGTAGTTCGGCTTGCGTTACCGCGTCGATTGCCAATTTCCGAATTGGAGTTCACCCTTAGCGGCCTGCACACGCACCCGGGCGGCGCGCAAGACAGCGTCAGTTGGTGCAAGAAAATCGATCTGAAAGCGGGTGATCGCATCACAATTGAGGTCGTCGAGGTCGAATCGGCTGATCCTCCAATTCACGCGGCTCGCACGCCGGCGCCATCAATCGAGCATCACGAACTGCAGGTGCTGCACCACTTGCAGAAGAAATACCCCAACGGCCCCGGCAAGATTCCTGCAAAGCGACCTACCAATAAGCTAAAGCGGACGGAGTCGCCGAATCGACGCAGCACTCGCAAGGTGAAGGGAACGAGACGACGCCTTCGTCGCCGAAAGCCGAGTCGTTAGGCACCCCGAGGGTATCCATGTAGTACTTCCCAATCCTCGTAGTCTACTACGGCGGGATACTATATCCCCGGAAGAGGAAGGAAGCGGGCCTCCCCGATTGACTTGTATTAGCGGCGCGGCTGGCGAGCCAGATAAATGCCAAAGCGAACCCCGGTCCCACAGGCCGGGGTTTCGGCTTTCAGGGGACCAGCACCCAAGCCGAAACCACTGCCAGCCTTAGAGTAACGAGCATCTCGAACTTTCCCCCTCAGACCGCCCAGCTGTTCACCC
>CAZXNN010000118.1:0-8945 GCA_964641915.1 uncultured Nitrospira sp.
GACCGCGCCATGTTTCGCAATCAGCTCCGCCGGCACGCCCAACATGTCGATCTTCGACTGATTGCTGTAACAAATCACTCCCCGATCGAGGTAGGCCGACGATCCCGGCACCTGCGTGAGGCGATGCCCGATCAAACCGCCGGTACAGGACTCGGCCAATGCCACCGTCCGCTTCCGACCAGCCAGCAAATGCCCGATCACTTCCTCCATGGTCTCGCGCCCCTCGGCAAACAGACAATCCTTCAATCTGGTGCGGACCTCCTGCGCCAGGGACGACAACTGATCCACCGAGACCGGCCGCAGACCGCCGAACTTCGTCGTCAACGATACCAGCACCCCCATCGGCGAGGCCAGCAATCCCAAGTCGATGGACACACCCTTTGGAATCAGTCCCTGCAACTGGGCATCGACATCCGCCTCCGGAACACCCCAGGTGTGGAAAATTTGTCGAATGATCGGTTGCGGAAGGATTTTATGGCAACGGCTGAGCCGATCGGCAAGGAACGGAATGACCGAGTCCGTCATCATCGCTTCCATCTCGCGCGGCACGCCGGGAAGCGAGACAACCATTGCTCCTTTCCACTCGAGCAGAAACCCAGGCGCGGAGCCGACGGGATTCGCCACCACGGTCGCACCTGCAGGAATCGTCGCCTGCCGGAGTTGCCCTCTGTTCGGCGTCCGGCCCCACTGCGCCAACCGCGCCGTCATTCCGTCGAACGCCGCTTTCCGGCGGGCCAGTCGCCGCCCGGTCGCCTTCGCCACGGCTTCTCTCGTGCAATCGT
The DNA here is from genome assembly GCA_964641915.1 of uncultured Nitrospira sp. Lineage (GTDB taxonomy): Bacteria > Nitrospirota > Nitrospiria > Nitrospirales > Nitrospiraceae > Nitrospira_D. The sequence continues at coordinate 783 of CAZXNN010000118.1, forward strand.
CCACCGTTGGCCCGAGCCCGCCGGTCATCACCACGACACCAGCCCGGCTCACGGCGGTCTTGAGCACCTGCACCATGTCGGCCAGATCATCTCCGACGATCGACTTGAACCGCACCTCGATCCCCAATCGTCCCAGCGCCTCTGTCACGAAGAGGGAATTGCTATCGGACCGGCCACCGACTAGGAGTTCAGATCCGATGGCGATGGTTTCGGCAATCACAGAGCGGCGGGCAGCATTCATACGGCATCACTCCTGCTAAGGGATTGCGGCAAAGTCGAGGACGAAACTCTCCGCGCCGCCGGACGCGGGAAACACGGTGATCGTCGTCTTCGCCCGAGGATCGAAATCGCTGTAGTCGAACGATGCAACCACTTTCGCCTTGAAACGAGGGCGCTCCGGCCAGGCGGCACTGCGATTCGCCTGCCCGTCGAACCGAACCGTGACCGGCTTGATTGTCCGGCCTGCTTGATCGAAGACCATATAGCTCTCCTGGGCGAAGGCCGGTACGTCCCCGAAGACGACGGTACTGACCAACATCGTCTTCGTCGAGACGACTTGTGCGATATCGGCCTCGGTGGGTTGAAGCCCCCGGAGGGTCATGTGCGTGGCCATCACGGAAAGCGCCCCAAGCTTTGTGATGAGAAATCCGCTCGGGCGCAGCTTATCTTCGGCGCCGAATCGCACATAAAACGAATCCGGCGCCTGCCCCTCCTTGGCCGCAACCCGGCCTGCGTCGAGTGCGGCGGCAATCTGTTCGGGACCTGGCAGAGTCTCAATGGCGCCGGCCGGAACCGCAGAGAGGAACGAGCACAGCATGAAGCCGACTGCCGGGCATTTCATATGAAATTTCTCCGTCACTAGAAGCCGTAACAGATCGGTTTTTCACTGTCAACGAACCCCGCGGCCAGTTCTGGCCCGTTGACAAATCAAAAGACGAAGTGCTAAAGAAGCCGCTCTTTACATACCTGCCTTTTCAAGACGTTATACGGAGGAGTTCCGATGTCGAGTCCCGAACAAACTGCACCCGCACAGCCACCCAAGCGACAATTCGTCAATTTCACATTCTATAAAGTCGATCCGGCCTGGCGCCGTCTTCCCGAAGCCGAGCGCTCCAAGGGGAAACAAGAGTTTCTCCGCGCCGTGGAAGAATATGCCGGTCGCGTGCTCGTCGTCGCCTACTCTGCGGTGGGCATCCGAGGCGATTGCGATATCATGCTCTGGCGCATCAGCTACGAGCTGGAACTGTTTCAGGAAATGACCACGAAGATTCTCGCGTCTGGACTGGGCCAGTACATCACGACCCCCTACTCCTACCTGGCGATGACCAAGCGTTCGATCTATGTGGATCATCATACCCATGAAGGACAGGAGAGCAAGCGCCTGACCGTGGTCCCCGGCAAAGGCAAGTACATTTTCGTGTATCCCTTTCTCAAGACCCGCGAGTGGTTCCTGCTGACGAAGGCGGCCCGCCAGGGCATGATGGACGAACATATTGAAGTCGGCCATCGCTTCCCCTCAGTCAAGCTGAACACGACCTACTCATTCGGTCTCGACGACCAGGAATGGGTGGTGGCGTTTGAAAGTGATAAACCGGAGGACTTCCTCGACCTTGTGATGGCCTTGCGCGAAACCGAAGGATCCCGCTACACGTTACGCGATACGCCGATCTTCACCTGCATCCGTAAAACCGTGAAAGAGACGCTCGATACACTCGGCGGCTAACAATCCGCTCATCTGCACTGTGAACTGTGAACGGCCTTCGGTCCTGTGATCGAAGGCCGTTCTTTTTTATTCCTTCCGATCCCCCAGCAATATCGAACCAGAATAAGAAACCTGGCCGCTGGAGCCGGGATTCAACTTTGACAGCTAAATCACGCATATGGTACCTCTACTAGGTCTTCGTTTATCATCCAATCAGGTAGGATCATGGCTGATACCACTGCCCTCTACGCACTCAGATTCCCTGACGGATCTGTGAGCTTGTATATTGACGAGCACTACGCCCAAGACCGCGGAATCGATCCGTCCAAACTGGTCCGCATCGAGATTCCGCGGGAGATGTTCATTAACGGCAGCGTGCAGGAGGTTCGGGAATACGTTGCACTCTATTTAGAGACACACCAACAGCAAGCCGGGAACGCCTAACCTACGCAGACAGGACACACCATCGCTATGCCTTCAACTATGGCCTCTCCCCTCACCGCTGAGCTGATCCAAGACGTCATCGCGAATCTGCCCATCCAGGGCCGCATCATGCTCAAGCTGCTCCTGATCCAACACCTGGACGTGACGCACGAAGAAATCCTGTTCATGGTCTCGGACCGCCCCGATCCCCGTTGCGTCTCCGGCAAGAAGCCGATTACGACGATGACGGAAGAATCGATCTCGGCCATGATCAGCCGGCGGGATGAATATCGCCGCCGCGCCAGGCTCCGTCGCGAACGCACCGGGCTGCAATGCACGGCCCTCACCATTCTCGCGGCCACTGCCGAAAAGCTGGTCGATCGAACAGCCGCGCTCTTGGCCGCCCGGGGCATATCCACAGAAGCCGTTGCGAATCTCAAAGCACAAGCCCGTGTGGCCGTTCCGCGCCCTGCACTGCGCGTGCTGGAAGAACGATGGGACAAGAACGATATCTCGGCGGAGGAATATCAGACCTATCGGCTGGCCATTGAAATGCAACTGCACATTCGTATGGCCGAACGTTTTAAGACCAGACTCGCCCTGGCGGAGCGCGAGCGACAGACTTCCGATCAGACCACGTTGCAGGACCATGAGATCGGCCATATCTGGGGAATTCCTGCCGGCACCTTGGCCGCCAGAAAAGTAAAGTTTCTGTCGCAATATCTGATGGCCCTCCAGGCCGCCTTGACCGGCACACCGGCCAACCCGAACAGCATCCCCCCCTTGGATCTCTGGAAAGACACATTGGCGACTCTGTCCCGCACCCCGATCGAACGCTCCATCGCCGTTTACGATGGTCTGGAACAAACCGAGTCCGCCTTGATCGAAAAGCTTTCGGCCTATGTCGTCGGCGCGGTGCCTGAGCCGATCGAAGTCAAGTTCTGGAATTCGCTGGTCTACGGAGCGAGCTCCAATGCGATGCACAGCGAAAACACCCGGACGTTATTCGGGTTGCAGCGGCTTGTGTCCATTCAACAGGACACCGACACCAGCCCCGAGGCACTCGACGAAGAACTGCTAAAACGGACCGCCCCACACCCGAAAGCAGAAACCGCCGCACTGGACGGCTCATCTGAGCCGAAGATGGAGATCACCGATCTTCAGAAACAGATCTTGCACAACTTTATCGGAGAAGACGTCAGCGGCAAAGCCTCAGACAAGTGGTAGGGACAGGCCATCTTGCGAATTGCATTTGCTCAGGTATAATCAGGATCACCTATGGCAACACAACCTGTCAGACGTCGCGGTTTCTTCGTGCTGCTTGCAGTCCTGCTGCCGGCAGTCTTCTCTGTCGTCACCGTCAGCACACTCTCGGTGACATCGGCGGCGGGGCTCCTTGAAATCGCCGAATTGCTGGCCCATCCCGAGCAATACGATCATCAAGATGTCGTGGTGAGCGGGGCTGTGACTAACGTGCAGCTCGCCACAAACCGCCAGGGGCAACCGGCGTATGGGTTCCTCCTGAAAGACCAGGCCGGGACACTCAAGGTGATTAGCCTCGGACAAGCAGATATCCATGAAGGCGATCAAGTGATCGTCGAAGGCGTCTTCAGCCGTCTGCGCCAAGTCGGCCGTTCGATCGTCTACAATGAAATCAAGGCCCTGTCGGTGAAGCCGCTTAACCGCTTGAATCCCGACCTCGTCGGATAATTGGGCGACACTCCATGCAAAGAGATCCTTACCGGGCCACGATCCATGGCACAAAAACCATCCGACCAGACGTCATCTCCTGAACGGAAATCCCCTCAGACCGAGTACAGCAGGTTCTATCTGTTGGCGATTGCCTCAAGCCTGCTGGGATTATTGTCCACCGCCGGGTGTGCAAGCGCAGCGACCGTCGGCGAATACCCGAATCAACAGAAAGTGATCGGCAAGTCGAAAGCCGACGTCCTGGCCTGCGCAGGCAAACCGGTCAAAGAACAAACCCGCAACGATGTTGTCCTCCTCCAATATTACCGGGAAGCGCCGGTCCTCGAAGAATCCCAGCCGGTGGGGAAAGGCAGCATGTCGACGAACCGGCATGGCTGTTGGGCCACGGTGATCCTGACGGAGGATCGAGTCACCGACATACGCTATCGGTTCGCGCCCCCGAGCATGGACGCTTCCAACGACTGCGAAGCCATCTTCGACCCCTGCGTGCAATAGGTTCTGTACCCGCTGCTCGACATTGCAGTTTCCGCCTAGCTGCCCGCCGTAAATCATGGTACTTCTACCAATCACGGCAATGTGGCGATACCTCTTTAGCGTGCTACTCTTCTCGCTTTTCTCCTGGGGGCTCCCTGACGGCGCTCTGGCCCTGGAGAAATACGGCAGGCCGTTGCCGTCCATGGACGATCCCGACGACCCGGACCGCGGGTCCGAAGAAAGTCTGTTCGCCGGCTATCTCCTGACCGGAGCCTTTGTCAAAAATCCTTCATTCGCCGCCAGGCCGGACAACAGCGGGCTTGTCGGCCTTCGCCATATGGTCCATCTTGAAACCGACCTCTATAAACAGTACCTGACCTTTTATACCGATCAGAACTTCTTCTCCGACCGGAACAATGGCTGGATCGAACTCAGCGAGTGGGACAGCACCTACGCCTTCACCGGCGTGGTCGATCATTTTGCCTGGCGGCTTCAATATGAACGGGATGCGCCGCTCGATCGCCGGGGCATCAAGCAGGCCTACGCCGACGGCATGATCACGGCCAAACTCCAGTCGGCCCAGGACATGGCCTGGTGGCGGAAACTCTTTCCCAACCAGAGCCTGACGATGTACGGGGGCGCCGGCTGGCTGTTTCACAACAGCAACTACTTCGCGCGGCCCGACAATACCGGGCGCGCCCTCTTCCGCTACGTGGCCCACGCCGACCTCGACCTCTACAAGAACAAAGTCGTGCTCTATGGAGACGTGAACTTCTTTACCGATCGCGAAGGAAGCAACCAGGCCAGGCCGACGGAAATGGATTGGATCGTCGGGCTGGCCCTTCGATGGAGGGATATGGAATTGGCGGTCTATCGGGAGCAGGACCAGCCGCTCGACAAACCCGGCCTGGTCCAGAAATATCTGGCCGTGCAACTGCGCTTTTCGTTCGATGTTTCAAAGGGAGATTTAGGATTGAGCCGGATGAAACCGGCCACCGGCATTCAGTGAGGCAGATTCAATATCCACGTCATCAGCCGGTCCGACCACCGGTCTGGTAGCAACTTGATCAGCAGCGCGCGAATCTTCGCATCTCTACCGACAAGATACCGGGTCTTCGGGCTGGAGGCCGTCAAGGCATGAACCACGGCGCCCGAAACGGCATCGGGAGAAATCGCTCTTGCCGCCGCCTCGGCCACGCGCGCCCTGACCCCCGCGGTCACTCCGGCATACAGAGCCTTCAATGCTTCCGATGTGACCGTCTCTAGCGCTTCCGCCTTCGCACCGGACTTCTCCCAGATCGGCGTGGCAATGGCGCCGGGCTCCACAATCGACACCTGAATCCCCCACTGTTGCACTTCCAGCCTCAAGGCATCCGTCAACGCTTCCAACGCAAATTTCGATGCCGAGTACGGCCCCATCATCGGCATCGACCCCCGTCCTGCAATCGATCCCATGTTGACGATGCGCCCGCGCCCCTGGCGAAGCAACGGGAGAAACGCCTGAGTGACCGCGATCTGCCCGATCACGTTTACCTCGAACTGCCGGCGCAGATCGGCAATCGGCACGGCCTCCAGCGGACCGACCACCGCAATGCCCGCGTTGTTCAGCAGTCCGGCCAAACCTGCGCTCCCGACCAACGCCGCAACCTGTTGCCGCGCCCGTTCGATCGAAGCCGCATCGGTGACATCCAGCAAAATAGGCTGGAGCCGAACCGATCCCTGCGCCTTCAGAGCTTCACCATCCTCGATCCGACGGACCCCGGCGTACACCGCAAAGACGAGCCGGTCGAGATGCCACGCGCAGGCCGCGCCGATCCCGGTCGACGCGCCGGTTATGACAATGGCTCGATCAGCCACCGAACTCATCTCACTCCTTCTCTCTCATGAGCACTGCGATCCCTCAATCCTTATTCTAGTGCGAGATTGTATCCGGCACCCTAGAAAGACACAACGTCAGATCGGGCCCTGGAGGCATGTGCGTAGCGGCTTCGGCGGACTCAGGCTGCCCGCCGGAACGGCACTTCTGTCTCTGGCGGAACCACTGTCGCGGATGGGCCTTTCATCTCAGCCATATGCCGATGCTCCGCATCGCTTTCTCCCGTCAGCGACCAGACCAGCAGGCCCACAAGCGCACTCACCGTGACCAGGCTATGAGGACTACCATGATCCCCCTCACAATCTGCCGGTAGACTCATCCTGTTTCCACGAACCAACCGGCGTTCAACGGATGGCTGACACAGGCCGGCCCGCGTCAGCCATCCAGTTAGGCCACTCCTTATGCCGCCAGGCGATAGACCCAGCGATCACGCTCGCGCCGCAAGTCCGCCTGCACTTTTGCTTCCCGATTCATGGCGAACAGCCTTAACCCGCTGAAAAACACCAGGGCCATCCCGATCATCGCAGCAAAGAAATAACCGAGCGGAATCCCGGGCCAGGCCATCGTCTGCTCCGGCGCCGCCGCCATGGCCCCTGCCGTCGGCGTCACGCTTGCCACGGTGATCTGATCGGCCGAACCTGTCATCGTCGCCGTGCGATCCACCGCCGCTTGCAACGTCCCCGGTTGATATTGATTCGCGCCCCACGCCTCTTCCAGCCCGGTCCTGGCCTGAGTCACATGGACAATTGCCGCACCCAACTGCTCCTGAACTCCAGCCGCCCGAACAGCATAGCCCCGGCCGGCATCCACAATCCATCGACCGAGCAAAGGCTGGCATGTCGCCATGAATGCCCCATGCATGCGCCCGCCCAATTGCTCCGCGACGCCAATCATGTCGCGATTGTAGTCGGAGAGATAGTGATCCGCGGACAGGATACCGCTGCGTAATCCACGCCTGGTGCCATTCATGATGGAACGCCCCATGACCGCCTGCACACGGGCCGCGTGATCATCCGATCGCCGCCCCACGGTCCATGATAAATCCGAAGGGACCGCCGGGCATGGATTGCAGGCTATAGTGCGCGAGCAACGCCTGATTCCATTCCAATGTCGCCTGGGCCATGATGTTATCGCTCTGCCGTTGCAGCAACGTGCGCTCGAGTACAGCTTGCCCCCGCCCGATGCGCCATTCACCGCGCCAAAGTTCTCGCGACCTCATTGACATCGAGGAGAATCCGCCAAGCAGCTGAATGAGGTGTCGGCATTGAAATCGAATCAGGAGATAACTTGCGCATCGCCAGCTGAGAGTTCGCGATCCGGAATCAGGACTCCATCGAACACCGATGTTGGGGGTGGAAAGGGTCTTCCATGAAAAATATTTTCATGAGCCCACATGATCGGATCAGCCGCGCAACCCGGACCACACGTCCGCCTCATCCTCTCCCGCACCCATTCGACGGACTATCAGAAACTCAGAATAGCCGGATCGTCGACCGTCATCGACGCGTCACACCTCACTACATAGACAGCAGGAGAGCCGGGAACTAGCACCAGTAAACGATCAGCGCCGATCGCATTGCGCGCCGCATGCACGAGACGATCATCGGCAACCTGATTTCCAATGGAGCAACTCAGATCCTTTCCCTTATCTCAGCCAACCTTCACCCCTCACAAGGGAGTGGATCCCGGGATAGGGAAGCCCCGTCCGTTTTCTGACCGACTAACAAAATCCGCACGGAAGTAATTTACTCGCCACGCAATCTCTGCTATACCTGTCACATCGAATCACAACTTTTTACACCGAAGGGGGGTGAAGTACTCATGGCCACGAAGAAAGCAGCAGCGAAGAAGCCTGTAAAAAAGGCTGCCGCGAAGAAGAAGAAGTAGTCGCACCATGAGGAGGCGACGGTCACGTCGCCTCCTCGCCTCTCCCTCCCCAAGAACCACCGACAACACAACAAACCAAAAAAACAAAGCA
>CAZXNN010000119.1:0-8883 GCA_964641915.1 uncultured Nitrospira sp.
GCCCTTAGGCGGAGCGCACCGTGAACCCAAAGCCGTCTGCGACCGGGTGGCCAAAGCCCTCACCAATCAACTCTTTCAATTGCTCGATCTCCCGCACAACGAACTCCTGAACCAACGCGACCTCAAGTTCCGCAAGATGGGCGCCGTCGAAGGACTCGTCGCGCAGGCCTAGTCGATACACCTCGCTCTATTCCAGCAACCCCGTCTCCCTGAATCGCCGTTGAATTGCTGTTTGCATGGTTGCGGCCACTTCTGCCCGGCATACATCCAGACTTCCATCTTGTAGATATCGCTCAATCGTCCGCGGCAGTTTTTTCCTCCAGGCCTTCGCCGAGATCCGCGCCTGATCGGCTTCGACTCCCTCCCCGGCAAGCAGCTTTCGAATCTCATGCTCAAAGAAAGCGACGTGCGTTTCTTCGTCGTCCACAATGGACTGCATGTCCGGACGTAGCCCAACCAGCAGCTTCGCAAACTCCAACCCAAGCGCTTCGTATCCGAACAACAGCACGGCGAGCGACGGCCACTGGTGCGGGACCGTCGGCAACACCTCGCGCCCCCAGGACTGATAACCCACCAGGGTTTCAAAATGTTTCAAGTGTTCTTCCTCATCGGCTTCATGCTGCTTGAGGAAGGCCAGAACATTCGCCGGCACATCGCGCAACTGCGCCGCTCGCACAGCCCAGAGCGCCATCGCTTCAGCCTTCAAAAACCGTTCGAGAATCGCGCGTTCGCTGCCGGGAGGAAGTATCATTGTCCTATCCGCTACAGATGTGAAATTGAAAACCCCGGCTTTAGGCGAGCATGCTTGCATGCCGTCGGATGACTGAGTAGGATGACCGAAATTTTGCGCCGACTTCGTTGCAAGGGAGCCAACATGATGCGATCCTCGCCCTACCTCACGGCCCTGGTCTTTTCCCTCTCGCTCCTTGGAGGATGCACCTCCATGGGTGGTCCTCCGGAAGACTTATTGAAGCGTGTGCCTCTTGTCGAGATCGGAAAACCGGAACCGGCCGACAAAAACTACATCCTCTATATTCCCGGAGGCAAGACCATCCCGGTGCATCTGGCCGTCAAAGGCCCCCTTCTGGTTAATCCCGGAGAAGCGACCACGCATGTCCAACTGACCCAGAGCCTCTATCTCTATAAGGAATGGTCCAGCCTCGACGGAAGAAATTGGACCCATCAGGCCTTTCAAGGCCGCGTCGCCATCGGACTGGCCCCACAGGGAGGCATTGTCGAGGTCTTTGTGAATCGACCGGATTAACGCGGCTTCAACCATTCCACCGCTCCAGCACCGGCTGCGCGGCCGCTGGCAAAGCAGGCCGTCAGGAGATACCCGCCCGTCGGAGCTTCCCAATCCAGCATCTCTCCGGCGCAAAAAACCCCCGGCACCTCGCGCAGCATCAATCGAGCATCGACCGCCTCAAAAATCACTCCGCCGGCCGAGCTGATCGACTCCGCCAGCGGCCTGGTCGCATTCAACTTCAACGACAACGACTTGATCGCCGCCGCTAATTTGGCCGGATCGGCAAAGTCCTCTTTTGAGACGACTTCGCGCAAGAGCCCGACCTTGACTCCGGTCATACCAAGCCGCCGCTCCAAATGTGTCGCCATGGTTTTCTTCCCACGCGGCTTCGCAAGATCGTTCGTCAAACCGGAGAGGTCACGGTCAGGCGCCAAATCCAGCCGCAAGACGGCGAATCCCTTGGCTACAATTTCATCGCGCAAGAGGGCGGACATCGAGTAGATCACGCCGCCTTCCACTCCGGTCGTCGTCACGACGAATTCGCCCTGCTGCCACTTCTCTCCGCCCGCCGGCGTCTGAATCTTCAAGGCTACCGACTTCACCGGGTGGCCGGCGAACTTCTTCTTGAAAATTTCCGTCCAGGCAATGTCGAACCCGCAGTTAGCCGGACGCAACGGACTCACCGAGACGCCGCGCTGCACGAGCCACGGCACCCAGGCGGCATCCGAACCGAGTTGAGGCCAGCTCCCTCCGCCTAGCGCGAGGATCACCGCGTCGGGACGAACGAGCTGTTTTCCCTCTGGAGAATCAAATTGCAACGCGCCTTGCGCATCCCATCCGCGCCAGCGATGCCGCACATGAAACCGGACGCCGGCCTGACGCAGTCGCCGCAGCCAGGCCCGCAGCAACGGAGCCGACTTCATGTCTTTCGGAAACACCCGACCGGACGACCCCACGAATGTTTCAATCCCGAATCCCTGCACCCAGGCGCGCAACGCATCCGGGCCGAACGCCGCGACGAGCGGAGCGATCTGAGTCCGACGCGTTCCATACCGCGACAGCATTTTCTCGACCGGCTCGGAGTGCGTGAGGTTCAGCCCGCCCTTCCCCGCCAGCAGAAACTTTCGCCCGACCGACGGCATCGCGTCATACAGGTCCACCTGCGCTCCCGCTGCGCTCGCACTTTCCGCAGCCATGAGCCCGGCCGGCCCGCCTCCGATAATCGCAATCTTCCTCACCGGATCATTCCCCCTTCACACCGAGCAACCGCGAAGTGGTCATTGACCGGGCGATTGGTTACAGCAACCAGACAAGCACGTCTCAGAACCTGCAGGCATTGTAGCAAAGTCAGGAGGTGGAAAGAGACAATGAATGCCGCGATCGACACATCGAGCGGCTACGCGGTGACAGCGAGAAACTGAACCTGGCGCGCATATCCTTGCGCTGACTGGCTATTCGTGGTAACTGAACAGACATGAGCAATGCCGGTCGCACCGCTAATGACACGACTGCGATTCAGTCCGCCATCACAGAGGTCTTGGCGCGCCACACGTCTATTGTCATTGCCGTTCTTTTTGGCTCTCTGGCAGCCGACCGCGCCCATCAAGAAAGCGACGTGGATCTCGCCATCGCTTCGACCGCACCGATCCCCCCTGAGGGACGCATTCTATTGATCGATGAGTTGGCGGTGGCGATCGGACGACCCGTCGATCTGATCGATCTCGACAGGACTCATAACCCGCTTCTGCAACAGGTGCTCGCCCACGGACGGCTGCTCCTCTGTCACGACCGATCCCGCTATGCCGAGTTGATACGGCGGATGGTATACGAAGAAGCAGACGTTATGCCCTACTACCGCAGAATCCTTGCAGAAAGAAGACAGGCATGGATCGGCCGCTGATCGAGGCCAAGCTTGAATCACTTCGACGCTGTGTCGAGCGGTTGTCCGGAAAAACGCCGTCGTCTGCCGAGGAACTGATCCGGAACCCGGATCTGCAGGATATCATCGCCCTGAATCTCCAGCGCGCCGTTCAACTCTGCGTCGATCTCGCGGCGCATCTCATTGCAGACACCACCTCCGCTCCTCCATCGACGATGGCTGAGCACTTCGATGTCCTGGAACGTTCGCAGATCATTCCTTCACCGCTCGCCGAACGCATGAAGAAGGCCGTCGGGTTCAGGAATATCGCCGTTCATAGTTATCACGCCATCGACTGGACCATCGTCTATCAAATCTGTACCCGCCACCTCGACGACTTTCGCCAGTTTGCCAAAGCCGTAACACAACGGCTCCATATCTGAATTCCGGGAAAACTGATCAGTCGGACATACACGCCTTACTACTGACTGCGAATTTCTTTACTATCACCACTCTCGATCCCGACGCACGGCCGCAACGATCTTTCCCCGCTCAGCGTGGCACTTCGCGTCCTCAAACCTCGCACCACTTCGGCCGCGTCCCGGCGTTTCTGCTGCAGCCCTTTTTTCTGCCTGATCAGAAAGCTCCTCAGCGCCACTGCCTGATTGTGCTCTTCATCTTTAGCTGAGTAGAGCAACGTCACTGTTCTCTCCCTGGCCCACTCTCTCAGCTCTGCCACCGGTTCCTGGTTCTCTTTTAACTCGGCCTGATAGCGACGGCGGAATTCGTCCCACCTGGCAGGATCGTGGTTAAACCATTTCCGCAGCACGGTCGATGGGCCGAGATCGGGCAGCCAGAGATCGAGCTTCGCTGACTCCTTTGCAATTCCTCTCGGCCAGAGGCGATCGACGAGCACACGAAAGCCATCTGACTTGGCCGCCGGCTCGTAGATCCGTTTGACCAGAATCGTCATGCACGCTCTATTGGCCGATGGTTTCGATCAACGCCAGCTCATCGGGCGTAAGCGTGAACCGCTCGCACTGCAGGTCTTCCGCCATGTGCTGCTGATTCGTGGTACCCGTGAGCGGCAACATTCCGACTTGCTGCGAGAAGCGGAAGACGATCTGGGCTAAGCCGGTCTGATACTTCGCCGCTATGGAGCGGATAGCCGGCTCGACGAACACCTCGCGATTGGCCGTGAGGAGCGAGAAGCCCTGGTAGATGATCCGGTGTTCCCGACACAGATCCCGTACCTCTTTGTCCCAGCCGAAGGCGGCATAGCAGCGATTCTGCACCACCATCGGCTTATGTCTGGCCTTGGCACAGAGCAGCGAGAGCTGTTCAGCCGACACATTACTGACACCGATCATTTTGGTCTTGCCGGAATCGTAGAACGACTCGATCGCAGCCCACACCTCCCAGTCTGCCGGGCCCAATCCCCGCCTGGAATAGGGCCCGTGCAGGACATAGGAGTCGAGATAGTCGGTGTGGAGATGCGACAAGGAACTCTGAAAGGACTGATTGACCTGGGTCGTCAGATCGGCACTCGCCTCATAGGGCGTCCGATGGTCCTGCCCGTCAACCGAGGTAAACTTGGTCTGAAGAAACAGCGCTTCCCGCTTGAATCCCTGCTTGGCGAGTTCGAGCAGCGCATCTCCAACCAGGGCTTCCTGATAATGAATGAGCTGATTCGCTGTATCGATTGCCGTAAAGCCTGACGCGACGGCAAGTTGCACTAACTGGCTCGTCGCTTCTTTCTTCCAAGCCGTGCCATACATGAAGGAAGGAATTGAGATACCGTTATAGGCTTTCAACGTCATACGAAGACCTCCTGGCCGCATGCTGACGTAACAAACCCCGCTCTGTCCAGTAGGCCGCCTTTGGGTAAGACTATTTCAAAGCACCGGTGGAGTTGTTACAGTGCGGCACACCTATCCAAACGGAGCACCTGGACTATGGACAGCGAAGAGACACTTCCCGTCGTCGAACTAAGAGTCACATCCCGTTACAGCCAGGGCCACCCTTGGGTGATCCAGGCAATCTCGGGATTCTTATCTGCCTATTTTATGGAATACCCTGGGTTTCGGGTGCTGAGACACGCCGATGAGGCTTCGTCGGGTATGCACGTGTGGACTTGTGAAATTCCCGCTTCCCTGAAAGTACCTCGCCTGCTCAAACGGCTGCAAGCCGACATTCCGCCATCCAAGATTCTACCCCCGGATCAATCTGCTTCGGCACCGCCTCGATATACTCTCGACACCCTGGAAATCTAGCTTGCCTGGCACGTGGAGGGAGAAAGATCTGACGTCAGGTACCGCCACGACCCCTCCGACATGATGTGACCTGAAGGTCGGGGAAGGAGAGAGCGATCAGCGAGACCGGAACCACATCAGCACCCGCTCACAAGCAGCTTCGAGCGGACGGTCTGCCATGATTGCAATTCCAGCCAGGGCGAGAAGACTCATCACAAAGCTGGCTTCTTCAAGGTCTGTCATAGGGAACGCCTCCTGTTGAGACGTAACCTATCTCACTTGTCGGCGACACGGTAGTCCCCGAAAGAGGGGCGCGGCTCACCAAATCATCAATTCGGCACCCCCTCCTTTTGAGGGGAACCATCATAGACTCTTTGAGAACCATCCCAGGTTGTTCAGAAAGGTCATCCTCTTCGTCCGTCGTTCGTGAAGCGTCGTTCGTCTCCCGTTGAAGGATCGGCCGAGGCACGTTCGCGAGATACGCTTCACGCTTCACGGATCTGCGGAGAAAGTCGAGAACGCCGCTGGCGGCCTTTATCAACAACCTGTTAATCGCGGAACAGTCTGACCGTGACCTTCTGCCCCTTAATCCTGGTGCGGCCCAATGCTTCGATCACGTCGCGCGCCATGGACTCCGGAACTTCGACGAGTGAAAACCGCTCTTCGATTTCGACGCCGCCGATCTGACTGGACCCAAGCTTGGCTTCATTCGCAATCGCGCCCACCAAATCGCCCGGTCGGATACCTGCGGCTCGGCCGGCCCCGATGTAGATCCGTGCAGAGTTCGGCGTTCGGCCGGCAGTCGGTCTCGCACTCGGCCGCCCCTGTGCCTCTCTTGGACGGATTCCCCGCGACATCTCCGCAGGCATCGGCGACGGACGCCGCATCCCCGGTCGAGCATAGTCCGGACGGGAATAGTCCGGCACTCGGGCCTGCACGGACGGGATCTCCTGCTCTTCCGTGTCGCCGCCCTGCGTCTGATGCGCCAGCTTCACCGCCGCCGCCGCAACGTCGACCAATTCAAAATCTTTGGCCAATACCGTGACGACCGAACGGAAATGTTCCACATCGCCTGCGGCCAACATCTCCCGGATCGCCGTCAGCGTCCGCTCGATACGCTTGGTTCGCAGATCGGCAACGCTCGGCACTTGGGCGACAACGATCTTTGCCTTGGTCAATTGCTCGATATTCCGCAGCAACCGGTGTTCGCGCGGCTCGACGATGGTAATCGCCTCTCCTTCACGGCCGGCCCGCCCCGTGCGGCCGATCCGATGCACGTACACTTCGGGAGATGACGGCAAGTCATAATTCACCACATGCGAGACGCTCGGAATATCCAACCCGCGCGCGGCGACATCCGTGGCCACCAGAATTTGGGTTTGCCCGGACTTGAACGCGCTCATGACGCGGTCCCGTTGCGACTGGCCCATGCCGCCATGAATGGCTTCCGCGCGATAGTCCCGTCCCGCCAGGCCGGCCGTCAATTCATCGACCTCCAAGCGGGTCCGGCAGAAGACCAGCGCAGATTTCGGAGCCGCCAAATCCAATACCCGTATCAGTGCCGCCACTTTGTACGGACGATTCACGACATAAGCCGTTTGCAGCACGCGCGGCGCGGCGCCGGCTTTGACCGGTTCCTTGGCGATCTTGATCTCGACCGGGTTTTTCAGATGACGATGGGCAATCGACGCGATGCGCGGCGGCATCGTGGCGGAGAATAAGGCTGTCTGCCGATCCGCGGGCGTCTGGGTCAGGATCGCCTCAAGATCGTCGGCAAAACCCATATCCAGCATTTCATCCGCTTCGTCCAGCACCACCATCTGCACATGCTTGAGCTGCAACGTATTCCGTCGAATATGGTCGAGCGCCCGGCCGGGCGTCGCCACCACCACATCCACGCCGCGCTTCAGCGCATACAATTGCGGCCCGATGGCCTGCCCGCCATACACGGCCAGCACTGAAATTCGCAGCTCCTTGCCGTACCGCTGCACGGCTTCGCCGACCTGAATCGCCAACTCGCGCGTCGGCACCAGGATCAGCGCCGCGGGGCGCTGCTTCCCGCCATGCGCCAGCCGCTGCAACATCGGCAAGGCAAATGAGGCGGTCTTCCCGGTCCCGGTCGCCGCCTGCCCCAACAGATCGCGGCCTGCCAACAGCGGAGGGATGGACTCCCGCTGGATCGGCGTGGGCTCTTCATACCCCAACGTATCCAGCGTTGCCAGCAGCGAGCCTTCGAGGCCGAGCGAGGCAAAGCCTGGTGAAAAGCCATGAACGGAGGGAGCGGTGGACGGCTCGGTGTGATCGGATTTCATATAGCCTAGGCGGCACCTTTCTAGAGTTAGACCGACATGTGCTTGGGCCACAACGACTCAAGCTCAGGAAACTTCTTACGATAATCGGCATGACTGGCGTGAATCACTTTCATCGCTTCTTCGCGCCCGTACACACTCGTGATCTCAACTTTGTGCTGCACCGAACCCGGCGCCATTTTGTAGGTCAGGAAGTAATGCTGCAACCGGTCGATCAGCGAGATCGGACAGTCGCCGATATCCTTGAAATCGCCGTACGCCGCATCGTCCTTCATGACTGCGATAATCTTGTCGTCGGCTTCCCCGCCGTCGGCCATGCTGAACCCGCCGATGGGAATCGCCGTGAGCAGAATATCGCTATGGGCGATCGTCTTCTCCGTGAGGACGCAAATGTCCAGCGGATCGCCGTCGCCGATCATATTCTTTCGCTTCGCCCGCTTCCCGAACAGCCCGGCCACCTTTTCGCCGCAATAGGTTTGCGGAATCAGACCGTAATAGACGGGGCAAAAATTCGAAAACCGCTGCGGACGATCCACCTTCAAAAATCCGCTGTCTTTATCGACTTCGTATTTCACGGTGTCGGTCGGCACGATTTCAATGTAGGTCGTCACCACGTCCGGCGCCTGCTCTCCGATCGAGACTCCGTGCCACGGATGCGCCTTGAACATCAAACCCATCAATCGCTGAATTGGATCCATACCCGAACGCCCCATCGACTCCTCCTGATCTGAATGCCAATATTCACGCGCGGCATACGCCGAACGCAGTTGTCTGAACCGAGTACTCCAAGCTGAATGGATCGCGCAGCCGACCAGTTCCGCATTCATCGACATTCGCCTGCACGGCCGACCCGGCACCTGACTCGCTGAGCGCAACAGACCGAAGCCTGCGTGCTCAAGCGGCAGCATACGGGGGCCGCCTACCTGCGACAAGATGCGGAACGGTCTCTTTCGTAGGGGACAACGAACAACGGACAGGAGGATAACCGGCTAATCGTCTTCAGGCAGTTGAATCGGTCCGGCCCATTCCCCTTTGGCCAGCGCCACTTCCTGATACCCGCCATCAGGCCACTGAAACTGTCCGACCTGGTCCACTTCCACGATAAACGGGTCGGCTTCGTGCGCCGCGCCCCGAAACCAATACCATCCAGCCACTCTCGGCTTGTCGAGAGTCCACTGATAGCCCGCCATCTCCTCGATCCTCTCGTGCTTCCCCACG
>CAZXNN010000120.1:0-8746 GCA_964641915.1 uncultured Nitrospira sp.
CCGGTGGAAAAAGAAGAGACTGCAGCCCTCCTGACCGCTCACCGCATACACCGCTGCCGATCGTCTCCCCGCCTGTGCGAATCGCGGGCAGAAATGCCCTTTCCTGCCTTACTCAGCCGGCCGCAGACGATCCTAGACCACCGACGCCTCGTCCTCCCAGAGCCGGGACAGGATTCAGATTCCGGTGATCCTGATCCGACGGTCTGCGCAGTGCCCGTCAATCCGGGAATCGATGCCTTCATACCCGAGCGGTCACGATTTTCGGAAATGCCTGCATCGAAGAGGCGGCGTGCGCCAGATGCGCACGCCGCAGGAGAGAGGAGATGGGACGGGATAGTCTAACTGCCGATCCTGCCGCCATCGTCTTTGGTGACGACGACCAGCGAGGAGCGCGGACGTCCGCCGGTTGGACCGTCCGGCCAGGAGCTGAACTGCTTAGGATTCGCCGGATCGCCCGGCAGATCGTCGGGCCGCTCCCCCGGATGTTGAATGCCGACGAACATCGTCCGCCGGTCCGGCGTCATAAAAACACCGGTGACTTCACACTGGTGAGGCCCGACCAGAAAACGCCTCGTTTCCCGGGTCTCCGGATGGGCGGCCACCATCACATTGTTTCCGAATCCGGCGTAGGCTCCCGCATTGATCGTCGAAGTCGAGACGTCGGTCTGAATCCAGAGCAAACCGCTCGGATCCACATAAATCCCGTCCGGCGATCCGTACTTGTCGCCGAAGATCGTGGAACCGTGAGCCGGATTTGCCGGATCGCCGCAAAGCGCGAAGATATCCCACCCGAACGTGGGCTCCGTCCAATCCTGGCGATAGTACCATCGAATGATGTGGCCGTAGTTGTTGATCGCGCGCGGATTGGCCGCATCAACCGGCGGACGAGCGGAACCAGCGGCGGTAGACCCGTCCGGATTGTTGACCGACGGAGGAGTCGAACCCCGCCGACTGTTATTCGTCAACGTCGCGATGGCCGTCAGATCCTTCGGGAATGTATCGATCCACTCGGGACGGTCCATCATCGTGGCGCCAGCCGCATCCGCAGCCCCGCGCGTATTAATGAGGATGTCGTTCAACGACCACCCAGCGAGACGCGGATTGTCCGGAGTCAGCGGCAGCCACTCCCCGGTCCCGTCCACATGAAACTTCGCGACATAAAGGATGCCGTCGTCGAGCGGGTTGATACCTTGCCGGCGCGCCTGGCGCCAAGGCAGGTTCGATACAAAGCGATAGATGTATTCGTTTCGCTCATCGTCCCCCATATAGACCACGACACGGCCGTTCCTGGCCTCCTGCACCCACGCGCCCTCATGCTTCAAACGTCCAAGCGCGGTGCGCTTGACCGGAGTTGAGTTCGGCCGAAATGGATCGATCTCCACCACCCAACCGAAGCGATTCGGCTCGTTCGGTTCCTCGTCGGTCCGGAACCGCTTGTCGGTGGTATGCCAAAGATACCCGAAACCCGCAGCGGTAATCCCGTAGCGCTTTTCGAGCGGGGTCTGCGGACCGTTCTTCCGAAAGTACCCGTTGAAGTTTTCTTCGCAAGCGAGATACGTGCCCCATGGCGTATAGCCCATCGCACAATTGTTGAGCGTTCCCAATACGCGCTTCCCGCTCGGATCCTCGCTAGTGACCAATCGAGCATCGCCTGCCGCCGGGCCTCCCATTTCGATTGGAGTCAGGCCGGTGATGCGCCGCCCGAAGGGAGAAGGACGGACGACATCCCATTTACCCCGCCGGCGCCGCCAGTCCCATGGGAAGCCGGTCCGCTTCGTCACTTCGATGATCGACACGCCGTGGGCATTCAATGACTTCTTAGTTTTCTCGGGATTCCAGTTATTCACGCCGTCCGGGAACAAGAGTCCGTCATCGGTATATTCATTATTCTGCACGATGATCCCGCGCTGAGACCCGACGATCGGAAAATAGACCATGCCATCGTTGTGCATACCCCACTGGCGCGCCTGTTCATCGGCTGTATTACTCGCATCCTGCTTGAACGCCGGACCGTTGGACACCGGATCGCCCCAGGCAATCAGGACTTCGGCCGTATAGCCTTTCGGGACCACGACCTCGTCGGTGGAAGAAACCGGCACGCTTTCGAATTCGAGGACCGGCCGGCGGCGTCCCCGCCCGTCACCGGCTTCCTCCGGGCCGTCGGCTTCCTCTGTCTCCTGGGCTGCGGCAGGCACCGCGTTCAGCAACGCTTCCACGCCGCCGAGCGACACCGCCGCCGCCGTCGCAAAACCGCCGGTCAAGAATCCGCGCCGCGACAGACGCGCATCCAACACGTCCTGAAAGTGTTCGTTCTCCGACTGATTACTGACTCCTTCGTCGTCGATATTCGACATAACTCCCTCCTTGTGTGATGGCCCTGATCAAATGCGTGGATGTGTCGAGATTCCGCGTCCGTCCCTTCAATCGGTCCGCGTTGCACGCGGCCGCAACACCCCTCGTCCTGCAAGCCGCTGCCCGACGGGCCTCCCGGACCGACGGGTTTCAACAATCTTCCAGGGATAGAGCGTCGCAGTTCCTCGTTACCGATCGATCTGTCGACTCTCAAGAACAGGTAACGGGCTGGTTAAGAATGGAAGACGCGCACGATCAGGAAACGGCGACAGCAGCTTCCGATGGTCCGGATCCGGCCATGGTCCTCTCCTTGCTCTCCGTCGCTCCGTCGATCCGACGATCCTCCGCTTTACAGATGGATGAGACGATCCGATGGGCTTAGACACAATTCCGACCTCGGCGGCCTCCGACAGAAGGCGGACGAGCCCTCGCGGTCCGATCTTGAGCGGTTCTTCATCCGCCCGTAACGTTGGCCTTCTACACTTCGGGCAGGAGGTGGAAATGACACACGCTCGACTCAGTGCCGTGGTTGGACTGGCGGTCTTAGGCCTCGGCTCCGCCGCTTGCAGCACAGGGACATCCTCCGGAAACATTCCAACGCCGGCACAGGCCACGGCCTGTCCCCAATTGAAACTATCCGACCTGGCCGGCGAATGGGACGTGGACGAAAACGGCGTCGTGATTCCTCTGAAAACAGATACCCTGGGCTACGGCGAATACGAATGGCAGCAAGGCACGATTCAAACCGCGGCATTCGATGGGCGCCGCTGGCGGGGCACCTGGGGGCAGCCCGGCAACGACCGCGACGGCGGATTCGAACTGATTCTCTCGGCGGACGGCCGCCATGCGGAAGGGCGCTGGTGGTATGTGCGCGTCGGCGACGCACACTTTCCCCCGATGCAGAAGGGCGGCGTGCTCACTCTGGATCGCACCGGGCCGCCGGAGATGGTGGCGCGAGTCTGCGCCCCATAAGCCGCATGAATCCTTGATCGGCGGCCGAACACACAGCGGCCGGCCTCGGCGGGAGCGAGTCTCCTCCGCAAGTTTACGTGCTCTTGATTCCGGAGTGATCGCCCCGTAACCCTCGCCCTTCATCGTGAGGAATCGTCTAGAGTCCGGCGCCTTCAGATGTACTGAAGGCCTGAGCGTGGCGAGGAGAAATTATGCATGTCCATGCGGTGACCGCTCTGCCGGTCGAAACAATCAATACCCGATTTCGCCAAATCGGCCGCACGCATCTCGATCGGGACACTCCGCTGATTTTTGCAGCCGACCGGACTCCGCCCAAATTCTTCCTCGCCGGCCCGCCGGGCGTTCCGCCGGCCGCTGCAGAAGTCGCATTGAAGGACACCGGCGGCGGAACCGATGTCGTCCTGCGCCTCATGTGGGGGCCGCTGCCCGCCCCTTTTCCCCGCGCCCTTGCCGGTATCGGCCTCTTGCTCGGAGCCTCGATTCTGGCGATCGCCGACTGGACACTCACGGTCTCACTGATCGCGGTATCGCTGGCCCTCCTGCCGCTCGCCGCGCTGATCCTGCAACGGCAAGGCGAACGAGCCCTTCAATCGCTTCTCGCCAACATCCTCGACGGAGCGACCTTCGCGCCACGACCGCACTGATCCGGAAGCCGGTGATCGGCGGTTCCAATCACTCTAGCCGGCGGCGGCATTGCGGCCGGCCTGGCCCTGCTTCCAGCCCGTCACAGGGTTCCGGCACTGACACCGACACCAGGCGCATCGAGACACCATGGGAGTGACCCACTGGCGTGACTCGCTTTCGGCGAGCGCCGATCGCATGAGGCTGAGACATGGGATTCGCGCGCGCCTGAAAGACAGGCGCGCGCGGGGGAACAGTCGAACGTCGGCCGCGCGGGTTATGCGCGTCTATCGCTCGAAGCGGTTGGGGATCTTGAAGCCGGTGATCTTGATCAGATCGTCGGTTCGGTAGTCATCCACCAACGACATATTGGTATCGTTGGAGTGTTGGATTGACAGATACGCCGTCCGGCCGTCGGAAGTAAACTTGAAACCCGTCGGCTCAGCCGAGCTGTCCTTGACGGACAGGATCTTGATACAGCCGTCACTCTTGATGTCGCGATCGGTTCCGTCAGGCAGACAGGCGAAGATGTCGCCGTTCGCGTTGTCCTCGATCACGTAGACATTCCCTGTCTTCGGCTGGAATTCGATATTATCGTGCGCATTCATGTCCATATCGCCTTCGAGGAGGCGATTGACGACCACGGTCCGTTGGGACGAGCTGGCGGTCATCGGTGCGTTGTCCACCGCACACACCAGTTCGCCGTACATCTGGGCGCCGCGGTTCTGCGTGTCCATCCAGCACAGACGCACACCGCCGTTCGCGTCCTTGTACATCGGATCCAGCTCAAGGTCTTCGGGACGGTAATACCCGGTCGCGCCGTTCTTGAACGCATCCGTTCTGGCGTTCGCCGCGCTGACCGGCAGCCAGGCGGCATTGCCGACTTCACATCCCTGTCCATACTGCTGTCCCGTAGTGCATGACACCTGCATTGCATACAGATTCCCTGCAACGAAAGGCGATTCCGACAACTGCCCAATCGGTCCGGAGACTGTGCGGGGCGCGGCCGGAATAAATTTGAAGATCGCTCCTCCGTCGCCGTCCGGTCCGTTTCCGGCTCCCGCGAACGGCTCGCCTGGACGCAGCTCATCTCCGGCATAAACGATGCCGCTGGGGAGAATCGCGATGCCTTCCCACGCGAAGGTTCCGAGCGCCGGCCGTTTGACGACCTTCGTCGACGGCAAACCATTGGGATCCACCACCGTGCCAAGAGCACGGTCCAGGATGGTCTGGTTAGTGACATTCAACGGATCGATGATTTCATACGCATTCCCGAAATCGTTTTCTTCCGTGGCGAGAATCGTCCCCCACGGAGTCCTGCGGATGCCGTCGCATCCGGCTGTCCCGCGGAGGATTGTGTCCACTTCTCCAGTACGCAAATTGAGACGCTGCACCCCGGGCGTCCATTTCTTGACCAAACCGCCGGGCAGGAATAATTCTTGACCGGCCGCGTTCTTGATGACCGATGGATTGAACTCTTCGATGCACCAGATTTGATGGGTCGGATACTCATCGTTGGGCCAGAAGGCAAATTGATCGGCGTTGTTCGCGATCTGGCGGGAGAGATATTCCGCTTTCAAGCTGTCCGCCAGCAAGACCTGATCCTCAGCCTTCTGAGCCGCCGTCCGATACGCCCCGGACGTCGCCGGCGCCGAAGCTTCCAGAGTGCCGCGAATCCCGAACCAGTGCATCGAACTCCGTTTCAATCGTTCTTCGACGCGAGCCCCGTAATCGTGGCTGTCTTCATCATCCGCGTGAACCGGCAGCGCCGGCAATGCCAGCATCGCCGCAGCCAGCGACACCTTTGCCGCCGTCAGTCCCCATTTCTCGCTTTGCTTTTTCAGCTTGGCCATTATCGACTCCTTCTGGTAGATCCTCACTGCTCCGGACGACACCAGCAACAGTGAGCGTGCCGTTATATCCGTTGTGACTGTGCGTGACTGATCGACAACCTGCCTCCCGGCTGGTTCTCCCATTGCTCCTCCCTTCTCAAGCTCGAAGCACGAGTGGTTGCGGAGCTGCTCCCGCAATCTGCCGCGTGAGGTGAGTGAAGCTGCAGTCTTCGAATCACCTCCTGTGCGCGACAGCGCATGCACCGGCACTCTCACAGGAAGTCGTTACGAGCGGATCTGTGCCCGCTCAAAAACTTGTAACAGCGGAATTAAAAGATGAAGGCAGAAGACTGAGGAGGATTCGAAGCAGGAACGACATCGAAGTGACTCTTAGTGACTGCTGTGGAGATCAGCGAGTCAAGACGAGGAGCGGTTTTTCAGCAGGTGGGACACGAAGCCGCGCGAACCCATCCGCCTACTGAGCAGTACCTCTGGCCATCTCTCTCAATAGCCGTTCAGCTTCCGGCTTGTAGGTCCGCTCCCAGGCATACCGGTAGTGGGGAGCCTCGGCGCGAATCACGGCCTCAAGCTGCCGTCTGGCATCATCGACTCTCCCCTGCTTCTTATAGAGTTTCGCCACGAGAATTCGGGCGTTCGTAAAGTTCCCGTCGGCAGCGATCGCCCGCTCAAGATACGTCTGAGCGGCTTTCTCATCTCCCCCGAGAAGCCAGGGAAGCTCCATCAGCAGTCCGCCCATCATCTGGAGCGCTTGGGCATGGCGGGGGTTGAGCTCGATCGCGCGCAGCGCGCAACGTTTGAGCTCTTTCACGACCATGGCGGCATTGGTCAAGCCCCGCAACCGTTGGGCGCTGCCGAGATTGGCGGCGTGAAAGAAATGGGCGTCCGCATTGGAGTCATCCAGCTTAAAGGCTTGTTCTGCCGCGCTCGCCCCAGCCTCGTACGCTTCCTGCCGCCGCTTGTCGTCCGTCAGCAAATCATCGGCGAGATCGAAGTAGGTCGAGGCCAGTTGCACCAGCAACCCGGAAGACACAGTCCCGGTGCGCGTCCGGCCAAGCAACGCGTCCAGATCGGCTTCGAGCGACTGCGGGTACCCGGCCGGCATTTCATTGCGCTGGGCCTGCGCGTGAACGGCTCCGAATAAAACGGCGATCAGCACCACGCCGCACATGATGATACTCCGCCGGGTCATCTATCCCCTCCCCTCATGAAGGCCTCAATCGCCTCCGCGGCCGCGTTCGGATTCGTGTAGATCGCAAAGTGCCGCCCTTCGATCATTCGAACCTGGGCGGAGGGCCGCAGGCGCACCATCTCCTCAACATTGCCATGCGGCACGATCTCATCGTCGCTGCCGGCGAGACAGAGCACAGGAGCCGGGCAATGCATCAACAGCCCCCGTGCGTCCACTTGTAACAGCGCTCTGATCCTGGCCGCCACCATGGACGCCTTCACGCGGTTCCAGGTTTCAGTCTTGTCCTGCCTCAATCGATCATTCGGTCTCCGCGAGAGCCAGACCGGAATGCGCCGGCAGGCGCGGATCATCCAGATTGTCGGTTCGACCGCCCCCCAGCGCAGCCGCGCATAGATCGGACGGGGCGGACGCACGAATGACGAGGCCAGGATCACGCCTTGGATCTTACCTCGCTCCGCCGCCGCCAGCATCAACGCCAGCGGTCCTGAAAACGACCACCCCAGCACATAGCAACGGTTTGTTTCTGCCAAGGCACTGCGGACCAACCTCAGCAAGTCGGAGTACGCATTCGCGCCGGCGGTCGGAAACTGCACGACGATTGGCGTGATCCAATCCGGCAACGAGGCGAGAAGCGGGCGAAAGAACACCTCGGTGCCGTCGAGGCCGGGCAAGAGAATCAGAGTTGAAGGAATCGACATAGGTGAAGACATCGATCTCAGTGATGATGACGGGTTACTCGCACGGCCGGATTCTGGAGCGAGTACAGACTGAGGTCAACAGTTTGACCACACTGTAACGCAATCTTAACGGCGTGCGGCGGCAGTAGGGAGCCGGGAAAGACATCACGTGGCACGCCTTGTTCGATTCCGTACAGTCCCGTGACGTATTACGTCCATTCCATCGGTTTCGCATTCGCGTGTTACAAACCTGTTTCGACCGTAATCGTTTTCACATCAAAAGTTCACCACACTCCACCGGCAGTCCTAACCAAGCTGAAACAAAGCTGTTATAGCCTTCTTCTCATGATGTCCCTGCAAGTCTCACCATCAGCGGGAGGTGACGCGGATGCATAAACTGCATAAGCCCCAAGGAGGACGCGCACTGTCATACCGGACCGTCTGGATCTCCGACGTGCATTTGGGCTTTCGCGGCTGCCGCGCCGAGCACCTGCTGAACTTCCTGCATTCCGTCGACTGCGAGTACCTCTACCTCGTCGGCGACATCATCGACATCTGGGAAATGAGAAAACGGATCTTCTGGCCGCAATCGCACAACAACGTCGTGCGCACGATCCTCGGCAAAGCTAAGCATGGCGTCAATGTCATCTACGTGCCCGGCAACCACGACGAGTTGCTGCGTGATTTTCACGACATGACGTTCGGCAACGTCCAAATCCTGGAGGAAGCCATTCACACCAACGCCGACGGGCGGCGTCTCCTGGTCACCCACGGGGACAAGTTCGACAGCGTGGTCCGCTGCTCGCGCGCGATGGCCATTCTGGGCACCCGGCTCTACGACTATCTGCTCAGAGCCAACTATGTGGTGCATGGCATCCGCCGCCGGTTCAATCTGCCCTACTGGTCGCTCGCCGGATTCCTCAAGCACAAAGTGAAAAACGCCGTACAGTTCATCAGCAACTTCGAAGCCGCCGTCGCCTACGAACCCGCGCGCCTTGGCGTCGACGGCGTCGTCTGCGGCCACATCCACCGGCCCGAAATCACCAAACTGAACGACATTGTCTATTGTAACTGCGGCTACT
>CAZXNN010000121.1:0-8709 GCA_964641915.1 uncultured Nitrospira sp.
AACTCTCCGAGAGTTTGCGCGACCAGCGAATCAAGACATCGTCGCAACTGTTTTTCACGGTTGTATGTCGGAACGATGACCGATACGAGCGGGTTTACAATGTGCTTCGTCACAGGGGAGTCTGAGTATGAAAATCCATAAGGCCCATCACATTGCTCTCTCTCCGAACCATGCGACGTCGAGATCGTAGGGAAACCGCCTTAGCACCCAGACTGCTCATTCGCGCTCCTTATCCCTGCACCAACACCTTGCCCTCACGCGCATCCGGATTTTTCCTGCAGCGGGAAGGCCTTGGCGCCTAGAATAGCCATGCGGATCAGCAGACCGGGCAACAGAAAGAGAGTAGCGAGAGGGTCCAAGGCGACCACCCGCCGCAGGTGATACGGGAAATTTCGCAACCCGTTCAGCGAGGGAGCGAGCAGGTGCATCGCCCATAAATACATGACGTGCAACCGGAAGCGGCACCGCTCACGGAAGGTAAGGTCCAATACCCCAATCTGGCCGAGCAGGAGCCGGAAGTACTCTTCGTAGACCACCCGCTCCTTGGTGGTGCTGCGAATCGTGGTGTGGTGTTGCCGGAATTTGTTCAATGCCTTGGCGACATAGACCACATCGTAATGGGCCACGATCCTGAAATACAGATCCCAGTCACAGCAGACCCGATAGGACGGCGAGAGATGACCGACCAGCGAAAAACAGGCTTTTCGAATCAGCGCCGCACTCAAATTTGGAATCACGCACGAATGCAGGAGAAACCGGCCCATTTCCGAACCGGTCAACAGTGTATCGGTCGCACATCTGGCACGAAAAGACGGTTCCCGTATGACAAAGTCATCCCCCAATACCGTATCGTGTTCGTCGACCAGCAGGCTGCGGCAAAACGCGATGCCGGCCGTGGGATTGCCGGTCATTGCATCGGCCAGACGCTGAATCATTTGGGGATCGCACGCGTCATCGCAATTGGCAAAAATGACGAACTCTCCCGTCGCCATATCAAGGCCCTGATTGCTCACCGCCGCCCAGCCCCCATTCACTTCCCGCACGATTAGAGTGACATTCGAATGAGACTGATACCGGCGAAGGACTTCGAGACTATGGTCGGTCGAGCAATCATCGATGACCAGAATCTCCAGATTCTCATACGTCTGGGCAAGCAAGCTGTCCATCCGCTGCGCGAGGAACTCAGCGTGGTTGTAGCTGGCCACGACCGCCGTTACCCAACCTGGTTTCACGGAACGGCTCACTTCAGCAGTCCTTTGGCGCCGAGCTCTCTCAGGCTCTCTTCATACCGATCTTCCTGAACTCGTTCACTGCCCACCCACTCGGTGAACAGACGAAGACCGGCTTCGATGGAGACCGCCGGCTCAAATCCGAAGGCGGCCCGCACCTTCCTAAGGTCCGCCACATTGTGACGAATGTCTCCGATCCGAAACTGCCCGGAGACCGCAACCGGCACCGTCTTTCCCAAACTGTGCTGCAGCATCTGAGCCATAGTCAGGACGTCGGTGGCCTTACCGGATCCGACATTGAACGCATCCACAACCGGCGCCTCATGTTCAATGCCCTGTACTGTCGCCGAGACCACGTCGTCGATGAATACGAAATCCCTGCTTTCCTTACCGTCTTCAAAAATGTTGATGTTCCCTCCGTTCCGAATTCTTGTTGAGAACACGGACAGAATGCCGGTGTACGGATTGGAAAGTGACTGGCCCGGCCCATAGACGTTCTGGTAGCGAAACGCGATGGCGGAAACCCCGAGCGCCTTACCAACGGTAAGAACCAATTGTTCCTGAGTCAATTTGGTGATTCCATACACGGAAGCTGGGCGAACAGGTGATTCTTCATCCGTACAGACCATCCGAGCGGGCACGCCACACACGGGACAATGGACGTCAAAATCACCCCTTGCCATATCCCGGGCAGAACGTGACAGGGGAAACACATACCCATGCTCCACGCACTCGTACTTCCCTTCTCCATAGACGGCACGCGAAGAAGCCACAATAATCTTGCGGATAGGGACAGGTTCGTTGGCAATCACATCCAGCAGCAATGCCGTCCCCCCGATGTTGACATCGGAGTAGTGTCGAATGGCGTACATCGATTGCCCGGTCCCTGTTTCTGCGGCCAGATGCACAACCGTATCCACTCCCGGCAGGACCTTCATCAAGTCTTCACGGTTTGTGACGCTGCCGCGGAAAAACTCGATCTTGCCTTGAATTGAACGAAACAGCGCCGAGGTCTCCGCATCGGCCCCATGAATTTGAGCGGAGAGAGTATCGAGTACCCGCACATGGTGCCCTTTGGCAAGCAGGCGAAGAGATAACTTGGACCCGATAAAACCAGCGCCACCGGTAATCAAAACATTTTGAGCCATATCGTTTCCGGGATTATGCGTGAGTCCGTGGGCAGGCAACCCATCGTCGCAACTGCGGATCAAATGCTCTGATCACAACGGCAGGAACACCCACGGCCACGGAATAGTCTGGGATATCATGAGTGACTACCGCGTTCGCCCCGATCACGCAATTTCTCCCAATCCGAGCGCCAAGAATACTGACATTCTCGCCGATCCAGGAACCGTCTCCGATAGAGACCCCTCGATTGAATCGAACAGGCTGATGCAAGATAGGGCGGGAAATGTCCTCATACTCATGAAGGTTGTCTGAAATATAGACATTGTTCGCGGTAAGGACATGGTCTCCTATCACTACATCACGCACTGCAGTGATGTGATTGTTGTAGCCCAGGACGCATCCCTTACCGATCCTCAGGGACGCAGGAATCCCTTCAAGCCCGACACAGTACAACCAGCCGCCACGTTGTATGGTAGCCCCCGCTCCGAGCTCGATCCCTTCCGGACCATCGATTCGAAAGGGACGATACATAAACGCCTCTTTCCCAAGCACACGGAACGCAGACTGGAAATAAAGCCGGAACCATATCCTGTCAAGCTTGGAAAACACTCGGGAAACAAATCGAATCACTTGCAAGACTCCAGCGCCGCGAGAAAGAACTCGGGGTCGGCAAACAATGCGGCGAGCTTCTCCAGCTCCGCCTCACTGAGTTCCCACCAGCGTGACGCAAGTAGTCTTCGGGAAATACTCTCTGAGAATCGGGGGCGGATCGGCCGGCACGGATTACCAGCGGCAATCATATAGGGAGGAATATCCTTCGTGACGATCGCACCGGCACCGATCACGGCACCGACTCCAATCCTGGTGCCGGCCTTGATCAGCACTCCCTGACCAATCCAGACATCGGCTTCAATACACGTTTTAGGGAGATTGTTTGGAAACAGTCGATCCCTGACAAAGAACTTTGGCAAGGGCTGCGCGCTATCGTAGAACACCGGACTGGTGCTCACCATCGAGGTCGGATGCGCCGCGAGACCTATGGTCACATTCCCGGCGATCGAACAGAACGCACCGATGTCCGCATTGCAGATGACCGAACCAGCCTGCACATAGCTATAGGCCCCCACACGCGAGTCCTGCAATTTCACGTCGCTGAACAGTACGGAGGACTCCCCCAGCCAACTCTCCTGGTCCACCATGGCCCCTCGGTGAATCACACTTCGAGGGAAGCGGTTGCGTACCCGATACTCGGAGAGCACTCGCTTAACTAGGTCGAAGCCGGGGATCATGCCTCGTTCCCCGTTTGATCCTTTTGATCCTGCGAGAGAAGCTCATAGATGAACGCCACGTTTCGTTCGAGATTACCCCCGTCAAGAGGCCCGATATACCGCTCCATCACTGCGCGCTTCAAGAATGGATCGAAGCGCTCATGGCCGGAACGGAAATCGGCAAACGCGGTCACGAGCGCACCGACACTATCGACGGTGACAAGCTCAGATTTACCATCGAACGGAGGATCCAGAACCTCCCGATCATTCTTATAATAGAGGCAGGGAATTCCCAGACAGGAAGCCTCGAAAAGAGTCTGAGAATAGAGGGAAATGTAAAAGTCGGTCCTCGCCAGCACGGAACTAATCGGCACCGTGTCCAGAATCTCATCGACCATCCCGGGGAACAATTCATCCGTAAAGGCGCGATACTGTTCGCGGTAGCCATTCGACCTCACCTTGAGGACAATGCGCAGATTGACGCCTTGCTCCTTCACGATCCGCAAGGCCGACAACACATCGTTCATGAAGTCGAACTCCACCGCGAGGTAGGAATTCAAATCGATAATGCTGTGCGCCGATGTTCCAATCGTGACTGTCGGACTCTCTCTATTGATGAGACGTGGCGGGCAATCCCGCACATAGTGATCCATCCGCGGATCACCGAGACAGACAATATTGTCCATCCCGCGATAGTAATGTTCACGAATACTACTGGAGTAGGCATTGATGACGGTCGCGTATTTACTCTCATCCAAAAAATCGCCTGACATCCAGCCGTTGATGATCAAATATCTGGGGATACCGCGGGCTCGTGACACACAATCCACCAGAGTGGCAATCTGCCCAAGATTTGCGATCAACACCGTCAGCTTGACCGGACTGCGCAGCAGATAGCGAATCACGCAATCCAATGCGCGCAGGTATTCCGTGATGCGGCTGGAAACTCGCTCTTCAATAATTCTGTACACGTTGGCCGTGACGTCGACCTTGCCCGTCAATATCAAGCTTGCCGTACGCCTCTCGCGAAATGCTTGCATCAAACGATCCGCCTCATTCTGAAACTTCTTCAGTCTTCCCCATATGGGGATGGGGCGCTCAGCGAGATACTTTAACCATCCGGCGGCCCAAGAGAAGTGCGCGAGCACGAGTCTGACACGGCCATCGGTTTTCAGACGCTGCACCACATCACGAGTCGGATAATACTCCTGGATAAAGACGGCCTGTTTTTCTTGCCGGCAAAAAGCTCGATCAATCCACGCCATGACGATGCCCTGACAAGCCGTGACAAAATCACGGAAGTGGTGCTTGAGGCTCCGATGGCGTATCCGCTCATCCATCCACCGATGAATGGGAAAGAAATACGCCGTCTGTCCCCCATTGCCGCTTGGGGTAACCGGAGAGAACGGCAGCCCTATTTCCACGAGAATGTCCTCAACAAGGCCAAGCCGAGTCCCCACAAACAGCTGCGCCGCATTCAGCCCCCTGAGCTGCTCGAGAGAGATTCGATTGCGGACGTAAAAGATGAAATCGTTCCAAATCTCAAGGCGAAAAGCCAAGCCGAAAGGAACTCCCTGATAAGTGAAGATATCTGCCCCAGTTTGATCCAAATGCCAGTCGCGAAAAAACCGGTAGGCCAGAAAATTGTTTTCCTGCATGACCGCCTGGCTAAGGAGATGGTCAATGTATAACGCTTGTCCACCCAAGCGCTCCACTTCTTGCCGAAGCCAAAAATCATAGGTCAGCACCAGGTCGTGCGCAGGATCAAACTGCTCTCGACAGCTTGGCCACCAATCCCTGGACTCCAGGATCAGGATATGACGATACGTGTTTTTGAGGCCTTCACGAACCATGTTTAGACTTTGAATACTTGTTAGGAGAACTTACAAGGAAACGCTATTGAGTACGGCCAGACACCACGGCGAGCATCTCAGATCCTATGGAGGAGTCCCAATTCTGCTGCAAAAACTCCTCCCCTAAGACTCCAGCTACAGACTCAAGACGTGAAGCCAAACGATACCGCTCCACAGCGTCGTAATCGTCGATGTTCTTTCGATAGTAGAGCGCGACATCTTCCCCTTGATACATCTTCGCGCTCAATAGCTCCCTCCCCCTAAGGGCCCGGAGCGCGTTGAATTGACGCTGCAACTGAGTTGGCTCCCATTGTTGCTCACGATCAAAATATTCATTCACAATCGACCTCAGCTCATCTGCCGTATTCTCATAAAACTCGTAGTCGTCCCCTAAGCTGTGAGCGTGCGATACAGCGGCCCATGGCTCTGCGACCCACTCGCGAACTGAAAGAAACCTCTTTTTCGATTTCGAGTACACGTGTTTGAGAATACCAAGATCACACGCCAATTGAGGAAACGGCCACATCCAATTATTCATATTTGCCAAGATGATCGGTCGCTGGAACAACCGCGCTACATCATAGATTCCTGAGGACATCCCTATGTAAAGACGGCACTGACTGATCAGATACACATCCATCAAGGAGTTTTTGACTTCGGTAAAGGGGTAATCAATGACCTGCTTGAGCAGAGGTAGCCTAGTCATGCTCGAATCACCCATTCTAACGACCCAGCCGCCTCGACGCGTAATCTCCTCGATGGCCCCAAGATAGTTGAGGATATTGGCATTTCGATAGACATACTCGTCCTTATGAAAACCGGACTCTCGAACATGCAAACACACAAACCAGGCATCGGCAGGAAGGCCCATCTGCTCCCGTTGACATTCCGCGATCGCACGCTTTGACTCTGCAACATGCACCGGCAACGGAGTAACTAGCTGAGTCTTCCAGTCACACCTGTCAACCACGTCCCACGAAAACCTAGAAACTCCGTCCGGTTGCCATAGCGTGCTTTCGCCAATGATGGGGATTCGATAGACATTGTTCAGATGCACCCCGACCAACAACCATCGAAACAAACTCAGTGTGCGAAATATTCCGAAATAGACTGTCAAAATGATACGGCCGACGATAGTCAAGAGGCTATCATGTGCGATCGCCCTATATTCTGACTCGACATTCACAACCTCAACATTCGTGAGCCTAAATTTCAGTCGCCAGGGTAATTCATACGGCCATAAGATGACGAGCTTCTTTCCTTCCCTACGGGCTTTGAGCAGCCCGAAATAGACATCCTCTGCGCAGTTACCTACTGCGGCCAAATGTGGCGTAAGAAAAATCGTTCCAGTCCGCCGTCCTACCCATTCGCACAATTGATAGAGCAGTGAGTCGGGATGGATTTCGTAGTCCGTCGCCAATTCCGCAGGCGTTTTCTTCCCATGCAACACCCACAGGAAATGCTTTGCTTTTGAGAACACGCTGCGAATCCTTTCACCGATACTTTCCGACATCACCTCACTTTCCCCTCATGACGTACAGCACCTGACAAAGAACGGCCCTCAAGAAATGTGCCTGGTGTTCTGAAAGGTTTCGTGAAGAAAGTGAACCGTCGGTAGATCATGAAATGAGCCAGGGAGAAGAATTCCGGCCAGCCACGAAGGTCAAGTATCAAGATAGGAATTTCCGGAACTACCTTAGCGCTGGGGAAACGTAAGCCTGACCATGAAGGAGCAGGGTAGTCAAGAGATTGGTGGACAACTGGGCAGACGGCATCACGAATCTAGGCCGAGCGGCAGCGCGAATATGCCACGCCTCGGCTTATTGTTTTCTAGCGAACAGGTAGAAGGGGCCCTGTCGAGAGAGAAACATCTTTTGACCACCTTCATAGAAAATTTACGTGCAGCGGTTTTTCCCCGATACCCGGCTGTATCCGCGCGATGCCTTTGGCATGATTGTCGAGCGCCACGCTGACATAGTGCTGGATCGGCAAGGTCCCCATCATCGTCTGCGCATCGAACGCGGGAGACGCCAGGTAATTCATTGCCCGCCAATAGCGTTCGGATTTCCAGATGTCGATGAACCGCTCTTCCGTAAAGTTGCCGATATGGAGTTTGGAATACCGGGCATTAAAAAACATCCCCGAAGGAGCCACCAGCCCGCTTCCGCTGATTTGCAGCAGAAATTGAGGACCATAAAAACGCTTGTACGAGGGCTTATCCCCGTCTTTGATTTTGTTCCATTTGACGATTACCTTCGTGCGCTCGTTGCTCATGGACTCTGCCTGCACAAGCAGGTCGTGAAGGCTCTCATATTGGCTGTAGTCGATTCCCAACGTATGCTGCTCATCATCAGAACAGTGCTTGATCACGGCATAATCCACCCCGAGATCAAGCCCGAGCTGGGCGAAGGGAATAATCTCCTCGCGCAAACTCGGCATCAGCACCATCTGGATGCCGAGCGTGACGGGCAGAGACTTGCGTCGCTTCAACTCCACCGCATACCGGATGTGCTCCATGGCCCGGTCAAAGACCTTCGTATGCTCAGGCCCTTTGTACATGATGTCCGCATAACTTTCCGGTCTGCCGGCAGCAACCGTGAAACGAACCCACGTGAGATGGGGCAGGACCTGCTCGATCTTTTCCGGCTCCCACTCCCACCCGTTGGTCGCGTTGCCGACATCAATGCCCAGCTTGGCTGCATGTTGAATGAACGGCACATAGGCATTCGATAAGGTGCTTTCCCCGTCGGAAACCAGCGAGACACTCCGTATGCCGACCGCCGCGAAATCATCCAGAAGGTTGAGGGCGCGGAGAACGCTGACGCTGCTCCGCGCCTGGGATTCCTGCATCATGGCATAGCAGAATGAACACATGGCTCCGCATGCCCTGGTCAACGCCATATCCACACTGACCGGGGCGATGCGCTCGCCTGCCTCCCAGGCTTCGACACGATCCATATGGTATGACAGCTTGTGGGAGTCGAGGATCAACGCACCTTCCCGCGTCTGAACGGCAACACTCATGCTTTCACCTCAATCCCGCGCAGATTTCGCAGCGAGTTACGATCGCCCAGCGGCTCAAGCCATACGACAAGGCCCGGATCGATCGAATCTTTCAAGAAGGATTCAAGATCGAGCAACAGCGTCCCGCGCTTATCCGCGGAAACGGGCTCACGGAAAGCAAGAATGATCTGGCCATCCATTTTTGCTTCCCCGAATATGAAGATATCG
>CAZXNN010000122.1:0-8635 GCA_964641915.1 uncultured Nitrospira sp.
AGTGGCCCCTCCTCTACGGTGAGCCTCTGAGCGACATGAGAACGCCGCCGGCAGACTTTTTCAGCATCCTGCTCAGAGACTCACCAAGCCCTCACTGACGGCATACTTGGTGAGCTCGGCAACCGAATGGAGATCCAACTCCTCCATGATCCGGGCCCGATGGAATTCCACGGTCTTAATAGAGATGTTCAACATGGAGGCGATCGACCTGACGCCTTTTCCCTCCGCGATGAGTTGCAGCACTTCCCGCTGGCGTGGCGTGAGAGCGGTCACGGGCCGTTTACAGACAGGGCCCTCGGCTGGGAAGCGCTTCGCCCCCAACATATCCTTGGTCACCGACGGCGTCATGTAGTGCTGCCCCCTCAGGACTGCTTGGATGGCCTGCTTGAGCTCCGCCGTCGCGGACTGTTTGACTAAGTAGCCTACAGCCCCAGCCTTAAAAGCCTCGATCACATAGGTGGGGGTAGCATGCACGGTCAAGAAAATCAGTTTGCTGTCCGGCACTAGGCTCCTGAGTTGTCTTGCTGCGTCCAGGCCATTGAGCAGCGGCATGGAAATGTCCAAGAGAATAAGGTCCGGCCGCAGCCTTTTTGCCTCCTCGACCAAAGCCCGGCCATCTTCGACGGTGCCGACCACGTCCCCTTCCTCCTCAACCAGTCTTCGGAGACCGGCCAGCACGAGCGAATGGTCGTCCGCCATAAGGATGCGAGGACGAGTCACTGTGTCTTCTCCCGGAAGGGAATCCAGGCACAGACCTTGGTCCCGTCCGCCGGCCTGGCTTGGATGTTGAGTAATCCGTTCAGCAACCGCAGCCGCTCCTGCATGCTCATCAGTCCCAACCCCTTCTGATGACCCCTCTTGTCGTGCTCGTCGAATCCCTTGCCGTTATCGATCACGGACAGGCCGACCCCTTTTGATGACCCGCTCAGCTGGACGAACACCTCTGTGGCCTTCGCATGCTTCACAATATTCTGAAGACTCTCCTGGAACACGCGAAAGAGGCAGAGGGACCATTCCAGTGGGATCGACTTGGGAACGTCTTTGGCCTTCAAACTGATACGGAGCCCCGTCCGCTCAATCGCCTTGTGAATATGATCCTCGATGGCGACTTGCAGCCCCGCATGCCGCAGCAGAGGCGGGTGCAGCCGGTAGGCTAAGTCGTGAAGATCGCGGGTCAGCTGCTCCAGTTCTTTGCAAACCGGCTCCAACGCTTTGCCGATCAACTCGGGCACGCGCGGCGGATGCTTTGCGAGTGACGTCACATCGAGCACCAGCGCCGTCAGCCGCTGGCTGAAGTCATCGTGCAGGTCGCGCGCGATCCGTTGGCGTTCGCTGTCTTGAGCCGTAAAGAGCTTTGCGGTCAGGCCTTGTAGTTGTGCTTGTGACTGCTGTAACTCACGTTGCTTCTGATGGAGTACCTCCTCCACCCCCTTCCGCTCCGTAATATCCGTAACAATACCGCACATTCCGTACAGGGTACCGTCGAGTCGCCGAAGCGGAAATTTCCATACGAGGCTGGTATGGAGACCGTCAACGTGAACTGCCACTTCTTCGAACTGGATGGACCGCCCAGTTTTCAATACTTCAAGATCGTTAGCTCGATAGGCGGCAGCCTGCTCAGGCGGGAAGATATCCTGATCCGATTTGCCGATGATGTCCTGCCGCGTGAGATGAAAGGTCTGCTCGAATTGCTTATTGACGTCCACATAGTGGCCCTGCAGGTCCTTCATAAAGATCAAGTTCGGGCTGTGATCCAGCATGCTTTGAAGCCGCGCCTTGCTTTCAGACAGCGAGATCTCCGCGGCGTTGCGCTCAGCAATCTCAGCACGTAACCGTTCGTTCAACCGGCCCAGCTCGGCCGTCCGTTCCGCTACGCGATGCTCCAGTTCATCGTGGAGCCGGCGTAGCGCCTCCTCCGCCCGTTTGCGTTGGGTGATGTCCGTTTCAGATCCCACCATGCGAACCACTCGTCCTTGTTTATCCCAGACAGCAATCCCGCGGTCGCTGACCCAGTAGTACGTTCCGTCCTTGCGCCGTGTACGATATTCACAGTCAAACGTAGGTATCCCTTTGTCGAAATAGGATTGCACCGTTGCCATCACCCGTGAGAAGTCTTCCGGATGGATCCGAGACGACCATTCAGTCTCGTCCACACCGATCTCCTCTTCGCGGTAGCCACGCACCTGCTTCCACCGCCCGGATAAGAACACGGTATGCCTAGCAACGTCCCAGTCCCATATCCCATCAGTTGTCCCTGTCGCGGCGAGCTGCCATCGTTCTTCACTCTGACGCAACGCTTCT
This sequence comes from uncultured Nitrospira sp., assembly GCA_964641915.1. Taxonomy (GTDB): domain Bacteria; phylum Nitrospirota; class Nitrospiria; order Nitrospirales; family Nitrospiraceae; genus Nitrospira_D. The sequence goes on from CAZXNN010000122.1 coordinate 2,302, forward strand.
TCCGCCCGTTTGTATTCGGTGATGTCGGTCGAGACGCCAAGCACCTGGTTCGCCCGTCCGTCCATACCGATGATCGGGCGTTTGATGGTTTGGAGCCATCGCTTCTTCCCCTCCGCGTCAGTAATGACTTCCTCCTGGATGAACCGCTCCTTCTTCGAGTCCATCACCTCACGGTCCATCTGAAGGAAAAATTCAACCTCGGTCCTGTTTGGGTTGAAGTCCGCATCGGTCTTTCCGATGAGGTCCTCGATCGTGGTGCCATACGCATCGGCGACGGCTTGATTTACCATCGTAAATCGTCCGCCCCGATCCTTGGCAAAGATAAAATGAGGATCGATGTCGATCACCTGCCGGAGAAAATCGCGCGCGCTTCGGACCCCCTCCTCAGCCTGCTTTCGTGCCGTGCGATCGCTTCTCGGACTGCGGGGTGTCTTTCTCTTGAGTGAAGATTTCTTCTTGATTGTTTTCGGTGGCATAGCAGAGGACGCAATTGTAGGCCTCATCACGGCGACCAAACAAGAGCACCAAGCTGCCGAACGGCTGGATTAGTAAGGATTCAGCAGCACTTATACTCATGCCTAGGGAAATACCTAGTGTCGGAAGATCCACGATAGAGTGGTCACCCTATGCGCTACCCTTGCACCAGATTAAAGACTGTGTCCTCACCACGATGGTGAGCGTCCTCCCTCCTTACCAACGACGACAGCCTACAACTCCATTTGGCCAGTTCGATCGTCGTGGAGCAGGTTTTGATCTCTCAGCGGGCCAAGCCCGTATGTCATGACCACCACCTCACAGAAGGCTGTGGCAGAAAGCGGCAGCACATCACATCACATTGCCCTGAACTGCTACAAGGACTACGGTGCTTGCACGCTATTGGATAGCGGATGACAAGGCACGATCATTGCTCAGTTCTTTTCTCATGCAGATCGGTATGGTCCATGTCGGGTCTGCATCTCAACAATCGCCTATTGTTTATTGAAGGAGGATAACTGAGCCATGAACGTCGAACCTTCACGCCGGACCAAAAAGACAAAACCCCAAGCACCGACGAGCACACCAGCCCGGCCAGCGGCTCCCAGTGCCGCACGCACGCGCAAACCGGTGTCGCCCTGCGATGAGCCACATATTCTGATCGCGAAGCGGGCCTACGAGCTCTACAGCGAGCGCGGCTATCGGCATGGATATGCACTCGATGATTGGTTGGATGCAGAACGGGAGATTATCAGTCAGATCCCACCGGTCTGAGGGAGGTCTTCCCCACTCGATCGATTCTCCCAGATATAGAGGGTCTGTATGTCGTACGTCGGCGTGAATATCGGCGCCCTCACGGTGAAGGTGGCAGCCCTCCGGGGCAACACCAGAGCCGCTACAGTGCTGGCCCATCAAGGCCGACCACTCGAGTTCCTTACCGAGGTGCTGGCCCGTCCGGAGTTCGCGGACGTGGAGTATTTCGGCGTGTCCGGCCAGCTTGGCCATATTTCCGAAGTGGCGGCGATACAGCGGGCGCTTCGCGAGGTGGACGGAACATTCGACGCGGTCGCGTCGCTCGGCGGCGAATCCTTCCTGATCTACCTTCTGATAGACGGCAGGATCACCAATGTGCTGTCCCACAACAAATGTGCAGCGGGAAGCGGCGAGTTCTTCGTCCAGCAGATCGGCCGGATGGGGCTCGGCATGGAGGAAGCGATCCAACGGTCCTTCAGCGGCAAGGTCGTACCGCTGGCGTCGCGCTGCTCGGTCCATTGCAAATCGGACATTACCCACAAGCTGAACCGCAACGAGGCCACGCCCGAAGATATCCTCCACACACTGCACGACAGCATGTCCAACAAAGTGATTGCGTTGCTGGAGAAAGGCGCGCGCGAGCTGAGGCGAGTCCTCTTGATCGGCGGCGTCACCCGTAACGACGCGATGATGCAGGCATTGCGCGCCAAGCTGCCCGCCACGGAGTTCGTGGTGCTGCCCGAAAGCCCCTGGTTCGAAGCCTGGGGCACTGCTTTACTCGTACAGGACTCACCCAGTGAGACTTCTCCGAAGATTGCTGCACAGCCAGGCCTGGGCCGTCTCCCGCCTCTCCATCTCTATGGCGAACTAGTGCACGTGATCGCCGCACCGCCTCGACAGGTCCCTCCCGAAGGACCGTTGATTCTGGGGGTGGATGCGGGGTCGACGACGACCAAGGCCATTTTGATCGACCCCGCGACGCAGGCTGTGGTGGCGTCGCATTACGGGCGGACGAAAGGGAATCCCGTCTCGGCAACCCGAGAGTGTCTTCAGGCACTGATCAGTCAGGTGGGCAATCATCGGATCGGCTTGATCGGCACAACCGGATCGGCGCGTGAACTCGCCGGCGCCTACCTGGGCACCGAACATGTCTATAACGAGATCTCGGCCCATGCGGCAGGCGCAACACATTACGATCCGGAGGTGGACACGATTTTTGAGATCGGCGGACAGGACTCCAAATACATTTATTTGCGCAATGGGGTGCCCATCGACTATGCGATGAACAACGCCTGCTCGGCAGGCACCGGCTCCTTCCTGGAGGAGAGTGCCCACGGCGATCTCGGCATCACGGTCTCGGACATCGCCGATCTGGCACTGGCCGCTCCATCTCCTGTGCAGTTCAAGGCGACCTGCGCGGCCTTCATCAATTCCGACATTCGCCTCGCCCAACAACAGGGGCATCCCCGCGACAACATCATTGCAGGACTGGTGTATGCCATTGCCGGCAATTATCTCAATCGCGTCAAAGGACCGCGCTACATGGGAAAGAGGATCTTTCTGCAAGGCGGTGTCGCGCTGAACCGAGCCGTCGGAAACGCGTTCGCCCACAGCGTCGGTCGGCCAGTCGTGATCCCGCCCAACCCGGAATTGCTCGGCGCGCTAGGGGTCGGGCTCCTGGCTCTGAAGCGGTCCGAGGCAATGCTGAGCCACACGATCGATCTGCTATCGCTCGGCGCCCCGGAGATGAAGCGAGTCGGCCGGTTCACGTGCGGCGCCTGCAAGATGTACTGCAGCATCGACCGGTTCGAGGTCGCTGGACGGCGATTTCCGTTCGGAGGTCGTTGCAGCCTCTATGAAAATGTCTGGAAGCGCAAGGCCCGGACCGCGGCGGCTCAGGACCTAGTCGAGAAGCGGGCCGAGGTGCTCTTTCAGGTCACGCCGATGAGACCGGCTGCCACACCAAAGCATGAGCGAGTGGAACGCCAGTATTGGGGCGTAGGGCCAGCCTACGAAAGTGCGAAAGCATTCGTGCGGGAATCTCTGGGCTACTCCTCCGGTACGGCGGTGGCGAGCGGCACCCGCGTCGGTATTCCCAGAGCCCTGACGACGCACTCATTGTTTCCGCTATACTCTACGTTCTTTTCCCGCATCGGCATGGACGTCGTGCTCTCGGATGTCGACCCGCGGGGCGATCTGAGTTCACATTCTGGATTTTGTTTCCCCGCGCAGATTGCGCACGGCGCCGTCTTGGACCTGGTGAATAAAGGCGTAGGTCTGATCTTCATCCCGCACGTCGTACGCATGCCTCACCCAAATCAGTGCAAAGATTCGTATCTTTGTCCGATCACACAGGCCGAACCTTATTTTCTGGCCAAGGCATTTCCCGATCGCCGCTTACTCTCGCCCGTGCTGGAGTTCATCGACGGCTACGAGACCTGTTCCGCCCTGGTCGACATGGCGGTGGCAGAGTTGGGAGTCCGACGCGAGGTGGCCGTCAGCGCGTGGGAAGCCGCTGTGCACGCACAGGCTGATGCCGAGCGGACGCTCCGCGAATTTGGGAAACGGGCGCTCGATGCAGCCATCGCCGGGGGCAAGCCCGCCATTCTACTCGCCGGCCACAGCTACAACGCCTTCACCCCGGAAGCGTCACAATCGGTTGGCAAGAAACTCTCCAGCATGGGCGTGACCGTCATCCCAGCCGACTGTCTCATGCCGGGCGAAGAAGGACCTACCTCCTGGCACTTTGCCAACCAGATCTTGAATGCCGTCGGCATCGTAAAACACCATCCTAACCTGTTCCTGCTGAGCGTCAGCAATTTTAGCTGCACGATCGACGCCTTCACCCACTCTATGCTTGCCTCGGAGTTGGGCTCGAAACCCTACCTCGTCCTCGAAATCGATGCGCACACCGCCGATGCCGGGGTCCAAACAAGGCTGGAAGCCTTCCTGGACATCATCCACAATTATCGAGACATCCAGGCTGCCGCTGCCGGACCCTTTGCTCCCTGCCGTCTCGTCTCGGGTGGCCGCATTATTCGATCGAACGGCGAATCGGTACCGCTCATCGACCCGCGGGTGAAGGTCTACTTTCCGAACTTCTCTCCCTACCACACGAGAGCCTTTGCCATGGGAGCCGGTTGGCTTGGGCTCCACTCCGGCCAAGTCATCCCGTTGGACAGAGCCCAGCTCGACAAAGGGCTGCAACATACGTCGGGCCGCGAATGTCTCCCCCTGCCGATCTGCATCGGCCAGCTGCTTCAGATCCACGAGCAACGCCAGCCAGGAGAGATCGCGGGCTTCTATATGCTCCAGGGTGGTGCACCCTGCGTCAGCGACGCCTACATGGGATATTTTGAGCGATTCCTCGCCGAGCAACGGCTGACCGATTTGTTCCTCTTCAACCCGCAGCCGGAGAACGACTTTCTGGGCTTCGATAAAGATGTGCTGGCGCAACATATGTCGCCGGCCATTATCCTTGCCGACATTCTCGTGGAGATCGACCATGTGCTCCGCGTCGTCGGAGAAAAGGGCACGCTTGATCAACTACAGACTGAATGGGAACGGTTCGCTCAGGAAACCCGATCACTCGACGAGTTCCATGCCACACTGCCGACGTTCGTCGAGCGCCTGGCACACCTGCCTCGCATGAAAGATCCACAGACCTGCCCGCGCGTTGTCGTGGCCGGCGACTTCTTCACCCGCTTCAGTTCGTTTTTCATGGACGGCGTGCGGGATCTCTATGCCGAACGAGGCATCATCCTCAAACCAGTTGATTTGAGTGAGCTGTTTCTCTACGTCGCCTACCATCCCATGGCGGAAACGGCGGGCACCTGGGGCATGAAACCGGGAGGCCTAGCCCTGGCCAAGGCCTGCACAAGGATGTTTCAGCCTGAAGGGAAAGAGTACATTCAACAGTGGATGAGCTACCAGACCTTAAAGCGTGAGGAAGCCCATTACCGTGGGCTCTTTGGCGAGACCGGCCTGCTGGTGGCCGGCCCTAACGCAGTCTCGTCCATTTTTGAAAAGGGAGCAGAACACGTCTCGCCCGCGATATATGGCGAACTTCTCCCGACCGTAGGCAAGGGAATTGAGGCTGCCCGAGAGGGATACGACGGCATGCTCGTCATTGGGCCGTTCAACTGCCTTCCCTACCGGATTTCAGAAGCCATTCTCAAACCACTCAGCATTGAGCAAGGCCTGCCCATCCTCACCTATGAGAGCGACGGGTACGCCGTCTCGCCCTCAGTGCTCCGGCAGGTGGACGTTCACATCCAGCAGGTGCTCGAGCATGCTGCCAGAACACATGTGACACCAGCATGATGCGCTTGTCCGCACAGGCCGTGTCAGGACGACGAGCGATGCAGCGCCAACCAAGGAACTTTCAATGATTACATCGATCGCGTTCACTGTGTACCCCGTCTCAAACATGGAACGGGCGCGGGCATTCTACGAACATGTGCTCGGGTTGCACACAAGCTACAACTATCGCGATGTCTGGGTTGAATACGATGTGGCTGGTTCGACCTTTGCCCTCACGACGACGGAGATGGGCCATACCCCCGGCGCAAAGGGAGCGGTGGTGGCGTTCGAGGTGTCGGACCTCGATGCCTTTGCCCACAAAATGAGGGAGCGGGCTGTGACGTTCGTTGCGGAACCATTCGACACCCCCGTCTGCCGGATGGCGGTCATCGAGGATCCGGATGGAAATCACATCACCATTCACAAACGCCATGCCTGAAGAAGCCGCTTTCGTCGCTCGTGAAGCGTCGTTCGTCTCTCGCCAAAGAGCTGATGGCTTATAGCGTATGCCCTACGGCCGACGGGCTTTTCGACATCCTGAAGGCGCCAATGCCCATGCGGAACGCTCTTGAGCCAGCCAGTCACGCACCCCACATTCTGATTACCGGAGTGCCGGGCGTCGGCAAGACCACAGTGATTCGCGCACTCGCAAAGCGCCTGACGGACTATCACCCGGCGGGATTCTATACAGAAGAAATCCGGGACGCGCAGGGAGCCAGAGAGGGCTTTCGGCTCGTGACATTCTGCGGCCGCCAACTGGTTTTGTCCCACATCCACCACCCCGGTCCTTATCGGGTCAGCCGCT
>CAZXNN010000123.1:0-8585 GCA_964641915.1 uncultured Nitrospira sp.
CAACCGGCGCTAGAGGCGTCAATGAAGCGCGCGGCGGACAACGACTGCGTGCAACTCACATCACGCAACACAGATAGAAAATCTGCCCACACGAATATGAAAAAGAGCCCCTTCTCGCCGTGATACCCGATCACCAAGAGCTATCAAGAATAGCTCCCGATCGAGGCAACCCGCATGCAGTGGAAGGAGTGAGAGATCCCGAAGATTTTCTCCGCGCCACTCTCAGGGACAGTGGCGCCTGAACATGGGAGCGAGAGGAGAAAGAGGATGTTCAGGATTTCGCGGATCGCCGCGGGGAGCGGCTCCCGCCAAGCAAGCTCGGGTTGGTGGTCCCAACGGGATTTGAACCCGTGTTTAAAGATGACTGCGACTTCGCCCTTTACTTTCGCGAGCTTCGATGATTTCACGCAAGCCAGAGATGATTTCACGCAAGCCAGAAAGGGGTACGACTAAAACATGAGTGTGTTAAGTCGCATCGAAGATCTCCGCGTTGCCACCTAACGGCTTGGCGATAACCCACGCCGCCAACTGAATGTTCTTGCGAGCGGGAACAGTGTTTCGCGATGCACCCGCCGCGGTGCGGAATCTGCGGCGACGGGTTCATCGCCTTGTTAGGCAACGACAGACTAGAATATGCGCTTCCATCTCTTGAAAGCTTGAACGTCGGAAAGTGTTAACGCGAACCATTCACCCTCCTTCCGCTTATCAGCGAATCGCCGATGCCAATATGTCTCGATGCCCGCTGGGTCGTCGGTCTTGATAAAGTGTATGGGCTGGAGTTTTTCTGGCAGCTCAAGACGGATTTCTCCTTCTCGACGGATCGGGTTGAGCGTTCGTCCGATCTTGTATTCTGCGCGACTGCCGTGTTTGATCAGATATACGTAGCCAATGCCTCGGACTGAAGGTGTCGCCAGCCGTTCGTGTGGCGCCGGCTTGGCTGCTTCGACCGCTTCGCAGAGTGGAATCACATCATCAAAGCCACTGTGCTCGCGACAGTATTGCAACACCTTGACAGCGCGGTCGCGTTTATTGCCGAGGCTGTGCAGACCACGAAAGCTCGGGTTCAGTCTCAGATCACTCTCGATCGGAAATCTACCGAGCCGTCGAATCAGACCGATGTGCTTGATGATCAGATCTTCGTCGGGCACCGCAACGACAAATGAATTGGGCTGTAGGCCTGCCTCGCGAACGGCGTCGCCCCATCGCACCCAGAACTTCGGATACCAGTCTGACTTGCGCAGGCCGGTTTCCGTCGCAAGACGCTGAGAACCTGGGGCCTTGCCGTTATTGGCGGCTGCGATCCGCCGAATGGAATCCAGGATCTCTGCTTTATTCATAGATGTTGTAGTTGCCTAACTATGTATTATCTAGTTTCGTATAAGATCCCAATCCTCGTGCGACACTGGATAAGACCTCTATGATATTGTGGCAGAATAAGAGCATAAGTCCAAGATCCTCCTCAGGGATTTGTCTTTTGCCTCTTTTTCCCCATGGGGTCTTATGCGGCTCCGTATAAGACACTCTGACTTCTTAAGGTGTCAGGGGGCTGGAGAATCGGGGACATTCTGCATTTCCGATGCAACGCTTCAGGCGTTGTACTCCCCCGACAATGCGCAATGCGAACTAGACCCGCAGACCAAGAGTCGCCGTCCCACTGTCATCTTAGCCGGGATCACGAAGTTACAGTTCGAGCGCAAAGCGAATGGCGTCTTTGACCTTGGCCATCGTGGCAGTGGGAAGCTACCCAAGTTTCCGTTCAAGTGGCGGGGTTTTAAAAGGCCAGGCACATTTGTTTAGACGGCTCCCCCTTGTCTGCGTGATGAAAACATGCGGCCTCTCTCCGTTTCCTTTTCCCAGAATTTAGGATAGGATTGGTGCGGTGACTTTCTCCTGGGGGTGACGACCATGCGCCAAACCATCAAAGCGCGGTACCACGATGGCGTGCTGCAGCCGCTGGAACCATTAGCCCTCGCTGATGAAGCTGAGGTGCAGGTGACGGTGGACACTGAGGTGGCGGTGAATGCGGACGAGATTCTACGGCGCGCAGCGCGCGTCTATCAGGGCTTGACGTCTGAACAGGTCGCGGAAGTGGAGACCATCGCTTTAGACCGCCGGCAGTTCTTCCGTAAGCCCGCAGCCTAATGTCTCAGGCCTCCGCTCTCCTGGATACGGATATCCTCTCAGAATTGCTTAAGCAACATCTACAGGTCACACATCGGGCACGTGTCCATTTGGCCAAACACAGCCAGCTCGCGTTCTCGATCATCACCCGGTACGAAATCCTGCGCGGACTCAAGGCTAAGCGAGCCCAGGCTCAAGAAATTGCCTTTGACGCGCTGTGTCAGGCCTGCGCGAGAGAATCGGGGTCATTCTACATTTCCAACGAATCGCTGCTGCTGTGAGGTGATGGGTATGGTATCCACATAGCAGTTGTCACCGGAGCGCATGAAGCCTACTCAGCGTTTCCGCGATCACGCTGATCAACGCGGTGTCCTTCGATCCGGGGTTTCCCGCCAGCCTCGTCCTGGAAAATCCAACCCCGCTACAGGGTACGGGGGCAGATCACTTTGTCTTGGCGGAGAGCTTCGAGGGTGGAGGCAGGGAGGCTGGTGACGGCAATCGTGTCGCCCAGTGTGTTGAAGACTTCGATGGAATATCCCTCGGTGCCGTCAGGAGCCACGTAATGGTCCACCAGCTTCACGATGTCGCCGCGACGGAGCCTAGCTCCGGCACATCGGCATCGACAATCGAATGGCTGAAGCGTGCAACCGTAAGCTCTTCACGTCTCGGAATGAACTTCCTTCAGATGAAACAGATCGGCTTATGCTCACATCCTTCCAAGCTGAATTGCGCCGAAGTTGCGCCGAACGTTCCAATCGACTCTCTTCAAACTCTTTAAAAACCAGCTACTTTGACAGGAGCATTGCGCCAGAATTGCGCCGATTGCCGCCTATTTTCTTGGATTCGGCGCAACTTCAGAGTGAGTATCATCCGGATACCATCGAGCCGCATTGGCCTTCCCCTTCAAGTGGATTCGCCGCTCTTTCTTTAACTCTCCCAACAGCTTTTGCACCTGATCACGAGTCAGTTGGGGAAGCACCTGGAGCAGATCCTGCAACCGACTTCCTTCTTGCCTGAAACTCTCAACGTGCTGAAGAAGGAGCGCCTTGTTTGTCCCACGATCGAGACCCCGCTTGCGAGTATAAACGCCCTTTTTCCCCAAGAACGCATAAAACCGTCTGGAGAGAATCGATTTAGCTCCTCGTCCACGCCCAGCCAGTTCGACGATGCCACGATCTTTAAGAAATCCAAGGCGGTCTTTAAGAGCAAGCGGGACCGGCTCTTCTCGTTGCACAGAGTCCAATACCAAGAAGTCCTGCGTCGTAAATGGACCCAGTCCTTCCTGCGTCACTTGCTGAAGGAACGTAAGGAAACGCGGATTTTGGACTTCGCCTTTTAGGACAAGACTCACCTGGTAGTTGTCTGTCCCTGCAAAGTCCGGTCGTGGCTTACTTTCCTTGATGCACTCTTCAAACATCCGATCTGCCCCTTGGCCAGACCGTTCGACCAATCCACACCGTGCAAACGCTTCGGCAATTCGACGATTGCGCGGAGATTGTCGCAACAGAATATTCTCCGGTGTGATTCCAGGCGGAAATCCACCAGGGCTGACAATTTCAATCTTCTTGGGATACTGCCGGACGAATACCGATCCATGAAGACGATAATCACGGTGACTTACGGCATTGAGGATGGCTTCTCGAACGACCTTTTCGTTAAATGTCTGAATGTCCCAGACGAACAGCCCTTCTTGGTAATGCTGCACGTCGTTCCGAAGGTTGATGGTTTTCCACAGCTCGTCGTCGAAGAGAAAGAAGCCTTCCCTGAACTCCTTCCGCTGCTGAAACTGAACGGACGCCTCGCTTGACCGATATTCGAACACCACTTCCGACTGCGCGAGGTGCCTGCCCAGCGCTTTCCCCGAACCGAAGAGAATCAGGGCCCCATAGGCAACCGCACCGTCAACCAGCAGTTCTGCATCCGTTAAAAGCTGGGTATCCGTCAAGCTGTCCAGCGAGCTATTGCCGGATTTCCTCTTCCACATCTCACGGAATCGGGCGATTGCCACCGAGTCGAGATCGGCAAACGAGGCGTTCTTCGCAATTTCAGCCGAGAAGTCTGGCCCGGATTCTTCGAAGATGCGCTTGAGTTGGTCAGGCGTCATAGGGACCAGCCTTTCCCCGCTTCGCATCCAATAGGCCCCTCTATAGTTAATCGGCATGCCGATAGGGCGTGAGGGCACGTCAAAAACCACGACTCGACCGTCAGGATGCTGAATAGCTTGGGCATCCACGCGCAGATGTAGCCTATCGCTGACGCTCGCCTTCGTCTGGTCGAGATCAGGAAATGCGTGACTCCCGACAATCTTCCGTGGCAGCTTGTCGGAGATGCCAAGCACAAACCTTCCGCCCTTTTCGTTAGCGATCGCCACGCAGTATTTGACGAGATCTTCGAATTCATAGGAGTTTTTTGCCTCCTTGAATTCCAAGTGCTCGCTCTCTTTGCTCTCCAGCAATGCTTTCAGTTGGTCCTGCACGATAGTCCTGACCAGTTTCTAACGCTCTCCCGAGCTTCTCAACGCGGCAAGTATAGCCGATTCGGTAGGACCCGCCTATACTGATACCCGACTGGCCACAGATAGTCTGAAGCCGCGGAACGCCGAGTATATGTAGATAAGGGAAGGTCCCCTATTGGGATTCCATAGCGACTGCCCCGATGTTGTGTAGTGAGAGGAACGTACGTGATGAGTGCGCGAGGGGCGTCGGGATCAATACGGGAGACGATCAGGACGGGGCAGGTCTTGGCAGCCAACCTAAGATCGGCCAGCCAGATGCGAGTCCTTGTGAGTCTGAAAGAGTGGAAGGAGTTGGTTCCCTACCTGACGTACACGACTCCTTGTAGATCTTTCAGATCCGCATCGCCTGTAACCACCTCAGCCTCCTGATCTTTGGCGGTGGCATACACGATCGCATCGGCCATGGCTAACCCGTGCCGCAAACTCACATCTGCGGCAAGCAGTGCGATCGATTCCGTCAGTTGAACGACCTCGGTAGCATTGAGCCGGCCCGCAAACAATAACGCCGTCTCTTCACCCTTTTCTCGTTTGATCTTCTTGTAGACCTCGTACAGAACGATGGTCGGCGTAATGAGCTGATACCGAGGAGTGAGGTAGGCCGCATAGCGGTCGGCCAGAGGGCCATCGGTGAAGAATTCAATCCACCCGCTGGAATCCAATAAGACCTTCACACCCGGTCCTTCTTCTCTCGGAGACCTGTCGCAGACATGCCCTTGAGCGCACCCTTCAGCGATTTCAGCGGCACTTCCGGCACGAGGGTAATCACGCCGCCCTTTTCCACCACCTGCAAGCGCTGGCTTGGGGTGAGATGGAGCTTGTCCCGAACTTCCTTCGGGATCACGACTTGGAACTTGGACGAGATCGTCGTTGTCGCCATACCTACCTCCTTACGTTTATCGTATCGATCATAGTACCGTCTTACGGATCAGGTCAAGGCCATCGTCTTTCAGCATCTCCTCTTGCGACAAATGCGAACGACGGGAGCCAGGGGGAAAGGGGGCCGGAGAATCGGGACATTCTGCAATTCAGACAATTCGCTGCGCGCCTGGGAGATGTGTGAAGAAATACGGGGAGCCCTTGCCGGTCGTCAGAGGAGCGCCTGAAGCCTGCTCATCGTCCCGCAATCACGTCGATTGGTGCGGTGCCCTTTGGTTCGAGGGTTGCCGCCGCCACATCCTGGAAAATCCAGATCCGTTACAGGGTACGGGCGCAGAGCACTTCGTCTTGGCGGAGGGCTTCGAGGGCAGAGGCAGGGACGCTGGTGACGGCAATTGTGTCACCCAACGCGTTGAAGACTTCGATGGAATATCCCTCGGTGCCGTCAGGAGTCATGTGATGGTCCACCAGCTTGACGATGTCGCCGCGACGGAGCCGATGCTCCGGCACATCACACTTCAGCGCCACATCCCTATAGAGGTCAAACTTCATCTCGTCCTCTGCATCAAGGCTCCACGTCCCGCTGCATGACGGCATGGGACTCACGAGAGTGATGAAGAAGCTGTATCCTAATTATCTCAGGGAAAGAGCGCAAGAAGGCGTCGGGCCGAGACCGACGTGCAGTGGGTGGTGGTCCCAACGGGATTTGAACCCGTGTTTAAGCCTTGAGAGGGCTCCGTCCTAACCGGGCTAGACGATGGGACCATCCGGGATATATCGGCCCTCCTGCACGCTCCTGATACAGAACAAGCCTGCAGGATGCCAAATCGAGGGAGGAACGGTATCACAGAGACTTTCTGGTTTGCAAACGTACCCGGCGCATCCACGCTCGCATGCCGCACGATGAACGTGCCCCGCTATGAGAAGTACAGCTCCATTCTTGGAAGCCGGCTGAGGCATCACCCGATTCGAGCCGCGCCGCCCCTATTCCTCTCATTTCCTCTCATTTTTCTATGGATAGCCTTGACAGAGAGGGCGCTCAAAGCCTAGCCTCTCACCTTTCGATCAGGATGCACTTACGTCCGCTAAAGGACAGACCCGAACGAGGATCACGATGTCAGAATCTCTTGCCCCACAACGCACAATCGGGACCGCCACGCCCGATCCCATCGACACGGAATCCTCGAGGCAGGGCCTTGAACTGCTCATCGGTTCCAATAAGTTTCGCAACACCAACGGGGTGGTTCGGATCCAGGGGGAAGAACAGCTGTTTTTGGAATCGAAACCGGAGCAGGGCTTACTCCTCGTCACGATCGATCTGTACGGTGAAACGGGCACACACATCGGCCATCTTCGCCGCAATGTCCTGGTGTTGAATCCGACCGATCAATTCAGCGTCGACGTGCATCGTGCAGACGACAGCGTGGCCCCCGACCTTCCGTGGGTCCGCGTGACCGATCAATCCACCGGCCAGACGGTACTGGAAGCCTGCGTCGTGGCTCACAAGAAAATCCAGGTGGCGCTGGGGAAATTCTATTCGCATAAGGGGATACTCGTGGACATCACGCCCCATTACTGCCGCATTGGCTCCGGCACGACCCTCTTCGGTGACGTCAGTGAAAACAAAGGCGGGACTGTGGTACTTGGCTGACGTTGCACTGATCAATCCGCACCCGTCTCCCCCAATCGACTCAACACCGCGCACCACTCAGGGTCGGCTCCCACAGAGACGCTTCCATAATTCGGAAGAGTCCTTTGAGAAACGTCACTCGTCTCGTAGAATAACGTTCATGCCGGACATCCACACCCCCAGCGTGCAAGCTTTCCTGGTGTGCGACCAAGTCATCGAAGACAGTCAGACCAAGAAGAAAAGCCTCATCGGCATCTTCACCCACTTACAGGCCGCCTCCTTCCCGTTTCAGCACAATCAAATGGGCCTGTATTTCTGCCTCACCGACGCAGAAGGCACGTACCACTTCGATATCGACCTGGCGTACATCAATACCGAGCAGCTGGTCTGTCGCGCCACCCTCCCCAATATCGTCATCGCCGACCGATTGCAGATCTCCGATTTCGGCATCAATATTCCGTCGCTGATGTTTCCCGCTCCCGGCCGCTACGAATTCCGCCTTCGCATGGAGGGGCACCTCATCGCACAAAAAGATTTCAACGTCATTCAGATGTCCTCCCATGAAGCTACTGACCCCTCCGGGCCGCTCTCCTAATCAACTTCCCCTCCCTCCCCGTTTCTCGTACGCACCGGACTGTGGTACAACTACGCCGCAATCCAACTGCCCTACGCATAACTGGTTGAACCACGAGCGACAAACCCATGACTGACCTGGCATCCACAGGACCTTCGGATTTCATTCGTGAGATCGTGGCAGCAGATCAAGCCGCCGGCAAACACGGCGGCCGCGTCGTGACCCGCTTTCCACCGGAACCGAACGGCTATCTCCACATCGGCCATGCGAAATCCATTTGCCTCAATTTCGGCATCGCCAACGAAAATCCTGGGGGAGTCTGCCACCTGCGCTTCGACGACACGAACCCCACGACAGAAGATCCGGAATTCGTCGAGTCCATTCAGGACGACGTGCGCTGGCTGGGGTTCGACTGGCACGGCAAGAAGTTTTACGCCTCAGATTACTTCGAGCAACTCTACGAATTTGCCGTGGTCCTCATTCAAAAAGGCAAAGCCTATGTCGATAGCCTGACGGCCGATCAGATGCGCGAGTATCGGGGCACGCTCACCGAGCCCGGCAAGAATAGCCCGTACCGAACCAGACCCGTCGATGAAAATCTGGATCTCTTTCGCCGGATGCGGGCCGGCGAGTTCCCCGACGGCACGCATGTCCTGCGGGCCAAGATCGACATGGCTTCGCCGAACATCAATCTGCGCGATCCAGTGCTCTATCGCATCCGCCATGCCGCCCACTACCGGACCGGCACCGCGTGGAGCATGTATCCGGCCTACGACTACGCCCACCCGCTGTCGGACGCCATTGAAGGCATCACTCATTCGATCTGCACGTTAGAGTTTGAAGATCATCGTCCGCTCTACGACTGGGTC
>CAZXNN010000124.1:0-4960 GCA_964641915.1 uncultured Nitrospira sp.
CCGCCGTCAGCAACGGCAATCCGGTTCAAGAGGATCTGGACGACGATGACGTCGTTAGGATTGTTGACGCCGCCGCGTCCGACAGAAGCCGAGATGATGTAAGCTGTCGACATGATTCAGAACCTCCGTGAGCTAATGATGTATGTAAGTTGCAAGAGCTATGCCGGATCCTGCACGGGATAGTCCAGATGCGGCCTTTCAGAGATGTCGGCATGGGGGAGGGATGGGCGATCAATGTGAGGCGTAACCAAACCATTGCCACCAAGCTGCTCCCTGGAATCTACATGAGCTCTGTCAGGCACATCGCCGTGCGGCGCAAATACATCAACATGTGGGCGTTGAGCTTCATCCCAGTATCGGCACAAGGTATCCAAGTGAGCGTCATGATCATCGTGATTGGGTATGGGTTGTATATGAGATTGGACATCGAGATGAGCCGACGCCAACACATCCACGTGTGAGGTACTCGTCACGTCACCATGCGCCCCGACGGAGACATCTAGATGATGACGGGCGGGGATATCTCCGTGCGGACTTGGGATGACATCCTCATGTATGTCCACATGAGGCCAAGGCCCAAGTTCCCCATGCTGCATATATCCCTGCCAATCACCATGAAAATCTTCGCGCACGAAATCAACATGTGATGGCTCAGCTGGAAGATCCATGTGTGAGCGTAACCAAGAATCGTGATGGGTATCCCCGTGAGGTAAAGACGGTGCATCCAAGTGCTCCACTAAGGCGACATCCACGTGCGGAAACGGTACCTTGGTCGCATCCAGATGGGGCGTGCCAGGCACGTCTCCGTGCGCAGACGAAGCCTTAACATCCGCATGGGGCTGCGTTGGGATATCCAAATGGGCGTCATCCATTGTCAACCTCCTTTGAGCATTCAGGTGTGCATAGCTTCTCGGCGATATCGGTCACCACAGCCAGACTCGCCTTCTGGTCAGGTAGGTCACTCGAGACCGCAAGGCCGGTCTGTCTCGCCAAGCCGACCAGTCCACCAGAATTGGCAAGCCAATCGTCGTACGCATAGATGATTATCCTGTCGGAGTGCTTTGCGATTCGCTGTAGTAGTAGGGTCGCTCGTTCAGGATCCATTTCCAGAAGGCGACCCGGCATCAGGAGTGCAAGAGCATAGTGGTGATCCGCCGTCCACAGTTGGTCGCTGTCAAACATGTCCCCAACCACGAAGTTTTGCGCGCGCTCAGGATGCAATTCATGGGCGTGGGCAATGCTGGATGCATCCCGATCAATGCCGTAAGGTATCGCCAATTTGTTCCTCTCGCAGATCTGCCGCAGAAGCGCACCGTTGCCGCAGCCCAGGTCAAGCACGGCCGCAGGTGTACCGTTAAGTGTCGAGGCGACCAAATCCAGGATAGGGCGATGACTTTGTTCCATGCTCGACAATGAGGAAAACCCATTATCAGTGTAGTACCAGGCGGGTCTCGTTGCGGTGTCGATCGCGGGTGGCAGGTGATGCTCGAGCCCTCGTAGGAAGCTCTTGGAGTCGGTGATGGCGAGACGAACGGGCTGCCGATACGGGAACACGAGTCCCTGTGCGCCTTCGGCAGGATAGCTTGTGCCAGGACGTCGGACGACACACTTCTCGGCTGTGGCGTCTGTGCAAGACGCGATTTTGATAACTGGAGTCTTGATCTCGGCAATGCCGTGCAAGGCCGACCACTCGACCGGCCAGGAAAGCATCTCTTCTAGCCATTCCATTTCACTTCCATAGCCAAGCTTGCGACCTAGTTCGATATAGCCCTTCGCCTGCACGACCGTGGGGTCGCAGTCAAATGCGCACGGCAGGTGTGGCACAGCGCGTATGCCCAGCCAACGCAGGAGAATGTTCGAGCCGAGTGGTCCGAAGACTTCGCATGTCAGACCATTTTGCTGCCTTGTTTCCGTATTGATCGCCATGGACCAAGTAGTGTCAATGCGCTGTTCTTCAACCCAAACACGGCGGAAGGATTTCCGGCAGCATTCAGGATATCCCAACAGACTGCCGACCGTATCTTGATCCCCGCTTTGATAGGCTTCTCTAAACTCCGCTGCCTGGTGGGGCTGGCCAATCACAGCATGGTAAACGAAGGGCGCGCCAGCCTGGTATGTCGTTGCCGTGTTACTGTAAGGTTGGGCGCTGACTCCTTGCATGCTGAGCGGTAGAACGGTCAGTCCATGCTGTGCCATGCGCGGTGCCAGGCTGAGAAGGTCCTCGGGCGCTACGACACGCAGCGTGCATGCACGTTGGCCCTCAGCGACGGAGCGCCATTCCAGCTCTGTCCAAGCATTTAGTACTTGCTGAATCCTCGGTTCCCACACAGCGCGAGCCTTGTCGCTGACCCAACTGTAGCGTGTGAAATCGGGTAGACGAAAGGAAAGTCGCGTTTCGGTCGTTGTCATTGCGTCCCCCCTCCTTGCTGTTTCGCGGCTTCGGCCTGCATCCGCTCGAGCGTCTGCTGTAGTGTGGGGTTCACGCCTGCGCCCCAGGCATTGAGCATCTCCTGTTCGAGATACCGGAGATTGGGGTCAAGCGACAGTGGCCTGAGATCTTGATCAACAAGGCGCGCTTCGATGTGCGCGTAAAGCGCCATCCAGGTCTCGCAATCCTGCGTTCGGTTTCTCCAGTCCCCAGAAATCGCGGTCCCAGGGCATTGCCCCTTGCACATCAGGAAAAAGCGACAACCGTTACATCCGCCAAATTGCTGTGGAGTATGATACAGGGCCAGATATCGTTCATACCCGGAATGGTCGCCCTTGGTGAAATCAATGCCGTCCTTATTGGTGCGGCCGCAGTTGCTGCTCTGACCAGTGCCTTCGATGCCGCGGACAGCCGCGGTGGTGTATGGATCGCAACCCATCCAGACACAGGTGGCGTAGTGATCTTTCCCCATCAACAGGTCTTGCATCTCGCGAAACACATCGAAACGCAAGGTCCGCAGTTCTGTCTCAAGTTCCGCAAAGCTCAGCAGCGCCCTGATGTTCTCTTGATGACTGAGCGCGTACTTCGCCTTGATCACGGCGCTCTCGGTCTCCAGAATGTGCAGCCGGGCATCGGTGATACCAATCGCCGCCAGATGGCGGAACCAGTCATGCATGATGGGCAGTTTGTCCCCGCTAGCATTGCTACGGTGTAGGGTCACGATCAGACTGGGCGGCATCCCCTCCTCGCAGAGGCGAGCGATGGCTCGTTCTGTTTTCGCAGTCGCTTCGCGCGTACGGTTGAGGCTCCCTGCCCAACGTGCATCACTCAGCTCTTCAGGTCCATCGCAGGAGATTCCGACCTGGACCTTGTATTGCTTGAACATGCGGATATGGTTGTCGTTGATCAGGGTGCCATTCGTCTGAATGCCGTTCCCGCCATATTTCTCCAGTCCCCAGGCCCAGAGTTCCTCAAGATCAGCTTCATCGACAAGCAATGCCTCTCCGCCAAACAGGGCGAACGCTGATCCTTCCCGCTCAATCGCACTCTTGATGATCTGCAGGTCGTACCGCTTAGTTCCCTGCCCCGCATCGCGCTGTGGATTCTGGTAGCAGTATTGGCACGCAATATTACAGTTGATGCCCAAGGGTCGAACTTCGACGCCCATATCGCCTCCTATCGTTCACATGGATCCTCGTTGGGTCACCTGCGCCTAACTCACGGACGACTCATACGGATGGATGAACGGTTCCGGTTGAAGCGAAAACCGTTCAAGGATGATGTACCCATTAGCAATCACACGGTCGAGCCAGCCATAGAACCCAGACATGAATCGTTCCCCAGCGGAGTCCAACTTCGCGTGCTTGCGGATCACCTCGTAGCCAAACTCAAGCTTTGGTAAATTCACCGCCACGGAGTCGCGAGCAATGATCCGATCACGGGCCAGATCCTGGGCAGCTTGAATGATCGCAATATCCAGCGCAGTAATGTACGTGTATGAGTACTGCGCGTGGAATACTGCCGGCATTGGCCGCAGCACATCATGCCGAATGGGGCTGTGGTACTTCTCTTGGGGAGAGTTGACAATGATCCGCTCGGCCGACTCCACATCCACACCTAACACCCTTAGCTTGTGATGACCCATTTCATGTACCAGAGCCTCTGCAAAGCCCACATGATTGTTGATCGTGGATGCTATCATACCGAATCCACCGCCGTCACCACACACCGAACCGGTTACGTAATCGTTCGCATATTGCTCGTCGAGGAAAACCGTCACCGACTCAGTGAGACAAACAAACTGCTCGTAGACAACGGGCCAGAGACGAAGCAGGCTCTCAGCGCGTCTGATATTCGGATGGTCAACGGAGGCAGGGACGCAGGTCGATGGGAACAGCACGAGAGGCGCACGCAGCGCAACGCGACCGTTACAAAAGACAGGCTCGTCTGATGCTTCTCGACGCTGATAGCCCCGTTCTCGTGCAAAGCGAAGAATCGCTCCTGTGTCATATTGATCCGGTTGTGGCTCAGCCAATCTTTCCCACGCGACGTCGTCCATAGCGACTATCCTCCATCTCTTCTGTTCTCAGCAGACCTCTACCGGCCCAAACTGGTCGAGTATGTGTCACGGAGCATCGCTGTGCTCGTCGACGTGTCCCCGCGGCGGCTCATCGTTGTGGGCATCGATATGCCCCCGTCCCGGCTCATCGTTGTGGGCATCGATATGTCCTCGTTCCGCCTCATCATTGTGAACATCGATGTGTACCCGTGCCGTCTCGTCGTTGTGAATATCCCCGTGGGGCGGTTGGTGGCTGGCATCTCCATGCATATCCAGGTGTACCCACGTGTCTGTGTGAAATTTCCCAGCCCAGCTATCTCCATGTAGGTCTCCGTGAGGGGGCTGTCGGGCATCCCCGTGCGTGTCAACGTGCGTCCAGAAATCTGTATGTTGATCGACGTGCGGAATGGCCTTGAAATCAGAGTGTTGATCAACATGCGGGATGACCGGGGAGTCAGAGTGTTGATCAACAT
>CAZXNN010000124.1:5060-8583 GCA_964641915.1 uncultured Nitrospira sp.
TCAGAGTGTTGATCAACATGCGGGATGACCGGGGAGTCAGAGTGTTGATCAACATGCGGGATGACCGGGGAGTCAGAGTGTTGATCAACATGCTGGATGGTGAAGAAGTCGCTGTGAGTGTCTAAATGAACCGCGAAGGCCTTGGCGATGGCCCTGTCTATCTCTGCCGCAGCGAATCCCACCTGTCCCAATGCACCACGCACAGCGTCCTGAGAATCACCTAGCCCCTGGAGGACCCCGGCGATCCGTTCAGCACCTTCACCGATTTCACGCAGTCCCTCTGCTGCGGCCGCACTGCCCCGGTTCAGTGTGTCGCGGATATCCCTTCCGATTTCCTCTGGCGAGCGGTTGAAGGCATCTCGTAGTGCAACGGCAACGTTCTCTACGCCCTCAACGATGCCATCGCGCAGGCTCGAGAGCCACTTTTCCGGATCCGACAGGAGATCGGCGAACAGGGCGTCGGCATGCGCGACGATCTGCCGCATGACAAGCACTGGCAGGTCTGCCAGCGAGCCAGGCGTGGCACTGAGCCGGATCTCGGGGATGTTCAGGCTGAGCCCCTGGAAGTGAAACCCGCCGTTGAGTGAGGCGTCGAAACGCTGGTCGGCCCACGATAGTGCCGCCTTGCCGTCAAAGCCGACGTCGATCCGGATGCTGCCCATGTTGACGGAAGCCACCTTGATGGGGCCGATGCTCTCTTTGATGCCAAATGAGAACGAACCAGAGGCGCTGAAGTTGTCGAGCGATTCCATCCGACACGAGAGGACATAGCTCGCCAGAAGAACATCGCCCGTGATTTTGAATGACATGCCCGCGCTGGTGACTTCGGCTTCGATTGACTCACCAACTAACCCCAGCAGGTCATACCGTCCGGAAACGACCAAGAATGGCGACTGGCGCGTATTAAGCGTAGCAGTGGGCGGACCGTCACCATTGGCGTTGGAGATCGTCACTAGATTTCCTATCCGCACTATCTCCTTCAACGATGCCTGAGCAAAGACACTGATTCCTGGATCGACAACGACTTTTCCGAACAACTCGAGCCCCAAGAAGCCCAGGGTACCCTGCAACGCAAGGCCCGGGGCGAAGTGCTCATCGCCAATATTAACGCCCGAGGGATCACCGACCGCACGCATCATGAAATCGCTGATGGAGAGATCCAACACAGCCGGCAGTGACAAACCGACAAGATCTTTCACGACTTCGGCCAGCGAGAGTTTGCCCTGCAGCTCGCCGTAGATCATGCTCGGGAAAGCACCGGTCAGCTCCACGGCCGCCTTGATGATCTTGTCTCCGACGGCGATGTCGCCCAGCACCGCGTATTTGGGCGCAGGCGCCGTCTCCATCTGGAAAATCAGCTTGTTGATGATGAGGCCGCTGATCCCGAAAGGCCTGTGCCACGCCTCCGCAGTCTGCAGCAGGAGTCGGGTGCTGTCCTCGGTGATGGCCGTGCTGACCGTGAACTCGGGCAGCGCCTGGCCGGCGACTGACACGAAGGCCCGGCATGCCAGGCCGATGGCGAAGGGTTCGGGCGTGATGTCGAGGCCAAAATCGTCGAAAACGATCATCCCAGGCACGATGTCCATGCGCCGGCCGAAGGCCGCGCGCACGGTAGTGGCCGCAAAACTGTCACCGACCGTCAGCTGCAGAGGCAATTCGTCCTGGCCGATCAGCTGCTTGACGAAAGCGAGGCCACCGCCTTCCAGCAGCAGCCCCGTACTGAGGCTTACCCCAGGCTTGATGGTAAGCCGCAAGTCATCCCCCGAAATAGTCGGCAGAACGATACCTGCGCTCTCGAATGAAGCCAACATCAGGGTCGGCGGCTTGATGCGCAGGACGTCGAGAGGAGCGAGCAGGCTCGACAGTTTCGAGAATTTCCAGTCGGAGGGTAGCGCCAGGATCAGTGCGGCCTGCCACTCGCCGGCTTCCTGGACGACCAACATGCGAACGATACCGAACGCTGGGCTGATTGCCTCAAGCAGTAGACGTGCCGAGTCCCCGGTCGGTTGGATCGCAAATACCGACTCGGGTATCGAGATGGTGGGGAAGCCGGGGGGGATTGCCAGGCTCGCTCCGCTCACGTTCTCAAGGACCGACAGCAGATCGACTGCCGGCAACCTGCCACCGATGGTTACATCACCACCCAGGTCGGACGAGACATCTATAGCGGTACCGGCCAGCGAAAGCTTGCCGCCGATGACACCCTGCATGTCGGCGCCGTCCCAGTGGAGGCTGAAATGCGTATCCTGCACCTCGACTCCGGTGGGACCCAGCGGTATCGGCCAGCTGTCTGCCAGCTTGCCGGAGATCTCAAACTCCTCACCCGTCAGGAACTTGCCCAGTTGCAGGTCTGAAACCGGCAGGGATTCGAGCCAGGGCGCCTCAACGCCAAGAAGTACGCTGACCAATTCGCCGAGCGAGTCCAATCCCGGCCTGATCTGGAAATCCGCGTCGGCTTCGTCACCCACCTTGAACGTTCCCTCGATCCCAAGCGTGTGTCCCGCGATGGTGAGATCAGATTGCAGATGACCGGTAATGGTGCGCGATGGCTGGAGGATGTTCGACGCCTCAATCCGGAAGGTCACAGGAGGCCCCAACACGACACGTCCGGCGCCCAGGTCCAACGGCGCGCCCGCTTGTGCCGTAATCGTCGCAGATTCGTCGGCGATAGGCAGATCGATTGAAACCAGCTTCAGAGCATCCAATCGGTCAGGTACTGCAAATGCGCCGCCGAACAGTTGCGGCGCAGCATCCGCCAAGTCCAGAGCTTGCTCCCACGCGATTTTGATTTGCAGCTTGCCAGCGAGGTCGAGCAATTCGACCCGTAAGGGGAGATCGGCATTGCTCAGCAACTTGGCTTTGCCCGTGACGGAAACGAAGGTGTCACCGACGCTAACTGTTGTATCTGTCAACACAACATCAGGTGCGGCCATCACCGCCGTCAGAAGTTGGTCCAGATTGGGTATGTCCAGGATACTGGCATCTAGAGTCAGTGTCGCATTGGCAGCCAAGTGCTGTTGAATTCGAGTTTGAAGTTGGGTAATCAGTTGAGTTGGCATGGTAGCTCCTCATAGCCTATTGGGTTGTCTTGCAGTGAATAGCTATCTATTTTCTTAAAACAGCCTCGATGAACAAATGAAATCACTTACCCCTCCGGCGCCTTCAGCCGTTTGATCGGATACAGCGCCACGCTCATCTCGTTCGACCGAAATCGCAAGCACATGGTGGCCCGCTCCGGCATGGAGAGCGGGTCCTGCGCCCAAACTGCGACGGTTATGAAATCGCTGCTCATTGTTCAATTCCTCTCCTGTGGTTGCAATCGGACGAGCCTTGACCTGTTTGCCTGCATGGATGCACATCCAAATCAATATCTGTCAAGTCGTTTTGGCGGCCGGCGTTTGCACCTCATCGGCCTGCTCACGCTGCAAAACCGCCGCAGCCAGATGGGCTTCCAGCTCAGTCCATCCACGAAACCAGTGCGCCTCGCCGCTCAGCACGTGCGTCACCTGCCCGCGCCATTCCA
>CAZXNN010000125.1:0-8414 GCA_964641915.1 uncultured Nitrospira sp.
CCTTCGATGTAGATCCCGCGCTTTACCTCAGCAATGAGCTGATCGACGGTCGCCCGGCCCGGCTCCAGACCGATGTTGGCGATGCGCACGATCGGGACGGTCCCCCAGCTATCGGCGCGATTCGATCCGCGCGAGCGCGCTTCGCCAATTTTCGGCGCGACTTCCCGATTCGTACAGTAGCCGACGAAGAGGCCCTCGCGCACGATGTCCCATTTCTGGCAGGCCACGCCGTCATCGTCATATCCGGTAGCCGCCAACGTTTCCGGCTCCGTATTGTCCGCCACCAGATTGACGTGCGAGGACCCGTACCGGAAGGTGCCCAGTGTATCCGTCGTCAGAAAACTGGTCCCGGCATAGTTCGCTTCATAGCCGAGCGCCCGATCCAACTCGCTCGGATGGCCGCAGGATTCGTGCATGGTCAACGAGAGATGCTCGGGATCCAACACCAGATCGTACGGACCGACTTCCACGGCCGGCGCCCGTACCTTCTCGACCGCTTCGCGCGCCACGCGCGGCGCGTGCCCAAGGAAATCCGCTTCTTCGATCAATTCATAGCCACGCCGCAGTTGCGGTGTATTGAAAGACCGACTCGCAAATCGCCCGTCGTGGAGAGCCGTGGCAGTAGACTCGCCACTCGATGCAATCAGATCAAACTCCAATCGCGTTCCTTCAGTTGACGCAAAGAGTTTGCGGTCGCGGCGCGCCCAGAGCTCGGCAGTACTTCGAACGACTCCTGACCGGGCCTGCAGCAATTCCATTGTCGCCAAGAGCAGATCGGCTTTCTGCCCGAGCGGAACGGTGAACGGATCGATCCGAACTGCTGTCGTGATCCGATCCCGATGGACCGGCTCAGCCGCCAGGCGAACTTTGTCGATCGCGATCGATGCGGACCCTCTGGCGATCTCGATCGCCAGATCAGCGACTCGCGGAACCTCTTCAAGGGAGAGGATCGAACTGGCCGCGAACCCCCATCCTCCGTGAAAGAGCACGCGGATGCCGAATCCGACGTCATCGAGATCCCGAATCGACGCGATCCGGCGATCCTCACCCCTGATACTTTGTGTCGAGCTATGCACGATGCGGATGTCACCGTACTCGGCGCCTGATGACGTGATGCGCTTCAGCGCGAGCTCAGCAAAATCATCCCACGTGGGAGTGCTCATCGCGTGACCGCCTTTGAGAGGAGTGAACGAATCTCGAATGAGGTCAGTATAACAGGATCGGAGGAGCGTACGCAGAGGATCAGAAATGATCGAAGCAATGACCTGCTAAAACAGTCCGGCAATACCGGTGCTGACCTTCTCCTGAATGATCGGCGTGGCTTCAGGAATGTCGAGATCTTTTTGTCGGACGTGACCCACCATACGCATCTGCTGCACTTTGGAGCTGCTCGCATTCTGGCCCCCGACCGGAGCACCGATCGTCTTGCCGAGCTTGCGATCAGTGATTTGCACATCCGTCACGCACAAATACGTGATGCCATCCTCTTTTGGAGCCTGTTGCATCTGCATACCGGGGAACCCGCCTCCCCCGGCCATGGCCTGCCTCATCATGGCGTTGATGTCCGGCATGCCGCCCATTCCACCCATGCCCATCATGCCCGCACCCATGCCACCCCCTGACATATCACTGGCAGAGGCCATCGTTGCACCGCCACTGCTGATGCCGGCGCCGGCCCCGGCTTTGGCCACACTTTCCGGCGTGACGCCTTCTGCCGCTTTGTGACAGTAAATGACCTTGGCCTGGATCCAATAGTTCGCCTGCTCCGGATCCTTGACCAGTTGATAGCCCTTTGCTATCAGCTTGGCATTCAGCTCATT
Organism: uncultured Nitrospira sp.; assembly: GCA_964641915.1. Taxonomy (GTDB): domain Bacteria; phylum Nitrospirota; class Nitrospiria; order Nitrospirales; family Nitrospiraceae; genus Nitrospira_D. The sequence continues at coordinate 1,821 of CAZXNN010000125.1, forward strand.
CAACGTCACCTGCTGATTTTCTGATGCGTTACGGAGCTGCGTATAGACCGTCCGGTTGGTGTTCGGATCCAGGAAAATGGTGTTGCTGTTCATGAGGCCGGAACGGATGATGTTGGAACAGCCGGTGAGCAGGCCACATATGAATACCAGTAAGAGCGGCCTCGTTATGCGTGAAACGTGAAGCGTAGGGCGCCTCATCATTAACCCTTCATAAGATGTTTGGTCTAGCGAGATATGCTTCACAATTCACGCTTCACGCTCTCAGAAGTTTCCCGCCACGGCGGCGCTCAGCTTCTGTTGTAACAGAGGAGTCGCTTCCGCCTCATCCAACTTCTTCTGGTGCACATCGGCCGCGAGCCGGCTTTGATACACACCGGGCTGCTGCCCTGCTCCGGATTTCGCCGGAGCCGAGGTTGAAGCAGTCGTACCCTGCTCGGTAATCTGGATATCCGCAATACAGGCGTAGTTCACATCGTCCGGCATCTTGGGAGCTGAGGAGGACGAACTGAACAAACTGCCGACCGCACTGCCGATGCCTTCGATGGCATTCAACCCCATTGACGCCGCAGCCCCGGCCATGGCGCCCTGCGGTCCTGCCATGCTGGCCATGCCGGACAGACCTTGCAGGCCGGACATCATCTTGGAGCCGAATCCAGAGCCATAACCGCCCGCGACCATGGCTTCCACCGGCATCTCCGGTTTCGTAATGTTGCAATAGACGATATTCGCCAGCACGATGTAGTGTGCGGCGGTGTGATCCTGCACGACCTCATACCCCTTCGCGGTTAACCGCGATACCAGGTCGTGAAATGAGACCCCCTGATTATCGGATGAGTTACGAGCCTGAACGAACACGGTCTTGTGTGTGCTGGGAGGCAGGAAGAACGTATTGCTGGCGATGAGATCAGTATCTTTAATATTGCCGGCGTGCGCCAGCATGGGGACACAAAGGACCATGGGTAAAACAAGGTACCGCATGGATCGCACTCCGAATGAAGTAAGGGAATTGTACGCCACTATTCTTGGTAACAGCAACTACCCTTCGAGCGGTTGAAGTCCCAGAAAGCTTCGACTAGCATGGCAGCGATCCCAGCCGTCGGTGGTCCCTCACATGGAGACCGCTTATGCCAACTCGCTTCTTTCTGCTCCTTTTCGGCACCGTCCTAATAACCGGTTGCGGCGGCGGGGCTAAGCACCTGCCGTCCTCAAACCCGCCCGAGTACGATCCCAAGAAAGTCTATACGGTACCGGCTGCGCTACCGAATACAGCAGCCGTGGTTCAGCCGGTCGTGCCACCACCCAGTTCGCCGGCCAAATCACCTCAGATGGATCCAGTTGCGTTGCGCAACGCGCTCGAAACCGCCGACCGGACTCGAGCCATCCTGGAGAGGGTAGAGTCGTCGGATACCAATGTACAACTACACACCGTTCTTGAAGCTATGATGAAAGGAGAGCAGGCACCACCGGAACTTCGACCCACATTCATGGAATCCTTCGGACCTCGCAAGGCTCAGATCCATCAGGCATTCGACAAGCAATATAAACAGCTTCAACAGGTGTTGGACGATGAACGCAAACTTCCAACTACACAACCCTCGTCCAGAAAAATCGGCGGATTAGAACCCTTTTCGCTCTACCGAATGAATACGCGACGCGGAATAGGGGTGCAGATGCCCTGGATACACCTCGTCGGTGTGGAGATGCTTCCCAGGGGAACGACGGTGAGCCTTGAACCCGACTGTTACGGTGCATGGAAGATCATCACTATCCCAGACAGCGCCTTTGAGGGCGAAGGCTTCAATCTGGAAATTAAGTCGGCAGGGAGATACGAAGCAGATAAAGATCACGTTAGTATCGATAGCGAAGCCATCACAACGACGACCAAAGTGGTCGTTGGCGACATAGCGACCGTCAACGTAAAAATTTTGAAAAAGAACCGCGCGGTGGTTAATCGATGTCCTTCCGCATCCGGCGTCGTACCGGGCGATGCGAGCATCTATGAAGAGCTGGGCTACTCTGTTACCGCGCCAGGGAGGGACAGCAGCGCCGGCATTTTTGTTCATGACCAGGCCAAGACAGAGGCACACACCGATGAAGAGGGGTTCGTCCAAGAGATCACCATGGAAATCACGGCGGCGGATTTGGATGGCGAGACCGGTCAGGTCTTGAGGCAAGCGTCGGGCAAAGCAGTTAAAAAACGGGATATGCCTGTCGTGTGTTCTGGCTGTACGACACGAGTGGCTGACGCCGCGAAGAAACTGGGAAAGATGGCCTCCTGGAACTATTACAACGCCGAACTGAAATGGAGAAAACCTGAATACAAAGCCGATGCCTGCGTCAAGATTCATTTTACGCCGGCGACAAAGACTGTTTCGTTATCTCCAGGCGGCTCGACGAAAGTGAAGGCCGAGCTGCGGACCGTTGGAGGCGACCAAGCAACCGAGGGGCGATTGTTTGAGCTGCAGGAATTACACGACGGAAAGGTGACACCCAAGGACATGAAAACGAGCCCTGCCTCACCTGCAGTGTTTTCCTTCACTGCGCCCCAGAAGAAGTGGACAAAATCAGAACTCCCCGGCTTTCGGGTTTTTAATAGTTCGTCAAAGGCTGGAGGCGCCGGTCCCGAAGAGTGGGAATTGGGGGTTGGTTTGAAACTCAGGTTTGGCCAACGGATTATGGCCGATCCGCAATCTAACAAGGCAAAGGGGGGCTGGGCACAGTTTGACGGCTCCGTGCAGTTCGACATTTTGCTCGAGCCGTATGCGGAAGGGTGGTTTCGCGGAGAAATCACCCTGGTTCGCCCCATGGTAGTCAGGCACGTGAAATTTGGGACCTGTGGATCGGCGTCCCGTACTGAGCATTGGCTTGTGACGGCGCACGTCACCCCGAAGAGCGAGTCCATGGATATTCGATTTGGGTTCACCACGTCGAATGAGCAAGGCTCCTGGACATGCGGGGGGCCTAGGGAGGAGCTCCACGACGATCTCTTCGAGATTTTGGAATCTGCCAACATGCCCACGAAGACTGGGATAAAGAAGGAATACAACGCCAGGAATCAGGAATTTTTGGAATGGCTCAGCGTGGAGGTGGTGGAAGGACTTGATTAATACGGAGAGGTGTCGGTCTATGGGAACAGCGTGGATGCTTGGCCGATTTCTGCTTCTTCTTATCGTCGCGCTGTTGACCGCTAATTGCGGCGGCGGGGACAAGCGCCTGCCGTCGTCGAATCCGCCCGAGTACGATCCGAAGAAAGTCTATACGACACCGGCCGCGCTCCCCAGCACCCCATCCACGTCGGTTGCGAAACCGGCAGAACAGGGCCCACCATCAATTCAGTTACCCCCGCTCGAACCGGGACCGAATGAAAAGGGCGAATGGAAGAGAGTGCCGGTTAACCCGGAGTCGCTGCAACTATTTACAAACGTCAAAAACCCCTGTGAAGCCTTGTCGAAAATTGTTCATGGCCTTGGCAGTACACAACTCTTCGCAGGGGAAGACGGTCAAGCGTTCAAGAAATTGCTTGGCGCTCAGGCGGAGTCTATTGCGCGATCCTTGGATCAGCAATTGTTTGACAACTTTAAGGCCCAACTCGGCCCTAGTGTTGCCAATTGTCCCTCGCCAGGGCCTGCGAGCAAGAGCAGTCTCGGCGAGTCGCTTCACGCACCTCGCCTCTTGTTGGCCACGGGGCCATCTCATGAATCCTTTCAACTTGCGCTAGCCACATCGCCTGGAGGTGAACGGGATGGGTATACCGTCACGAAGGGCTCAGTGAACATCCCCATCCCTCCCGATGCAGTTGGCAGAAAATCACGGGAATGGAGAATTGAGGAGGGGAACTCGCCTGGTACGGCCGGTGATCGTAAAGCCTTCTCGCTCATCAACGGTGGCTATGCCAAGAAATGTCCTTCACCCGACTCCGGTGAGGAGGGCGCCTATGTCGTCGAAGGCGACTATGAATTCTCGCTGGTCGTGGACCAAACGATTAATTATTCCAACATGATTCGAACGGAGTACAACGCCCGGAGCATTCACGCCACCTTGAAGGGCCGCGTCGGTGATGATGCCAGGCTGCAGTACGTCGATCTCGATGCATCGCTGGTGATCGGGAGCGGGGGTACGAATAGACCAACGTCGTTTGCTCATCAGCACCAGCATGTCCGGTTTGTACCTGATCGCGGAGCAGGAGGGCTGCCGTCGCAGTTTTCCAATTGGTCAGTCTCGGAATGGGACTCTGCGCTGGCGGGTGAAGTCCAACGTGACGCGATGAACATGTTGCTGCTAGCCGTGACGGTATTCTCAGGACCATACTACTTGGCTGCTGAAGTCGAATGGAATAAGCCCAACACCTGCGTGGAGATCATCCTCACCCCGCCGACCAAGACCAAAAAGTTTGTTCCAAGCGAATCGACACAAGTGAAGTCGGAACTTCGAACCAAGAAGGAGCAGTCGCTCGTGCCGGCGAAATTCAAGGAAGCGAATGAGAAGCCAAGAGAGGGCAATGGCCGTGTGTCGCCGAGGGAGGACAAATCGGAGATCAATAGGCCGGCGACGTTCACCTACCAAGCTCCAGCGACCAAGGTTCAGCACAGTGGATTCCGGGTGACTGCCATCTCCCGCGCGGGCGTCGCGGAAACCAAGGAGGGTGAATGGGAATTGGCCCCTTCTGCGTATGTCCTTGAATTCAAGTCGCACATCGTTCAGGAACCGTTAAATCTTCCGAATCCGCCATTCGGCATGTTTATGAGTTCGAATGGGTTTGATGCCCACGTCCAGGCGACCGTCCCGCTCCAGCGCAGGGACGATGGCCAATGGGTTGGGGAAGGCGTGATGCAGTACGCGACTCGCACATTGACTCAGCCGGCCTCGTGCGAAATCCGGATTCAAGGCACAGGCACGACCACCTTTCATGTGAACGGAGGTTCGATCAGCAGTGATCCTGATCCATTTGCCGTGAACTTGATTATTCTTCCAGGGCAATCAGGGGAAGTGGCAGAGACCCACTGTACGAGCGGCAATACGCCCGAAAAATTAAAAGAGTTGTTTGCGACCCAAGGTGTCCAAGGCGGTGATGCACATGTCACGTCAAAAGGTGGGGGATGGAGCGGGGCCTTCAACTTCACTCGCTTCAGGACATTCAATTGGAATAAGAAGGGTTACGAGATCGGAGGCTGGACCCCGGTACGCGACTCTGATGTGATCGCCCAAAAGACAATCACCGTCAACTGCAGCATGGGAATGAGCGCATGCCGGGAAGAGACGACGCTGACCTTGAAGCTGGCGGATGAGCCAGGCGCACCAGCTTCTCCGCCGAAATGATCACTTCAGGGTTTCAAGGGATGTCTCTGATCGTCGAGCAGGCACCAGCGGCTACAGGAAGCGAGGTCTTGTCTCTAGGGGAGACTCACAGTAACCGTTCACCAAGGGAAACAACGTTACATCGGCAAGATTCCGCTTTAACTCCATCGCCGACTCGCCTACGATAATCCCATGCTCACTCCCCCACGCACGCCCCGCCAGCGCATGATCGAATTGCTGATCGGCACGCGCCTGGCGACCCACCAACTGGCCCAGATGCTCGGCATTCCCGAACGGCAGGTCGAGAATCACCTTGAACACGTCGTCAAATCCATCAGCCATGACAAGACCCGCTGCTTCATCCTAGAACCGTCACGCTGTCAGGATTGTGACTTCGTCTTTCGTGACCGGCGGCGGCTCACCAGGCCCAGTCGCTGTCCCCAATGCCACAGTGAGGATATCGCCGCACCGCGTTACGGCATCGATCTCGTAGGACCACCATCCGCCCGGAAAGACAACCGCACCCCAACTCAATAGGGTGCGACAAGAAAGGACCATGATGACGGTGACACGCTTCCTGCTCTGTGCCCTGTATTGCGGTCTTCTGCTGGGATGCTCCGGCGATAAAGCCAAAGAGCTGCTGGAAACCGCCGAGTTTGAGGAGCGGCAGATGAACCTGCCGCACGCCAAGCAGCTCTACGACGACGTGATCCGCCTCTACCCTTCCAGCCAGCAGGCAGACATCGCCCGTGCCCGCCTGGCTCAATTGAATACCAGCCCATAATCGATCCGGCCCGCAATTCTCTCCCCCCTTCAGAGGCTCCCGCTCCCCCTCTTTCGAGGCACGCCGAATCGCCGTTCTGCGCGTACACTCAGACCATGATTGAGAACAGCATTCACCCCGGCGAGGAGGCCTTCATGGTCAAGACGTACAGTGTCCGCAGCGCGACCCGCGTTCCCACCCAATGCACATTCTTATATTTTTGGAACGGGACGCTTGAACAAGGCAAGGTCTGGGATCTCTCGGAGACAGGGTGGCGGACCAGCATGAAGCATCCTATTCCTGCCGGATCGGAAACGACGGTCTACCTGGCGCTGCCGGATCGCGATGTCTACAAATACATGATCGTGAACATGGCGACAGTCTGCTGGTCGGACGGGAATACGGCCGGATGGAAAGTGTCCCACATCGATGAAGCGGCAAAGAGCCGGCTCGATCAGTATTTGAATGGCGCAGAGGAGGACTAACCTGCCTTCGGCAACCAGGGAATGAACGCGTTCGTGGTTTCCTGATAGCGG
>CAZXNN010000126.1:0-8367 GCA_964641915.1 uncultured Nitrospira sp.
ATACGGCTGATGATCGCATCGATTTCCGTGAACTCGTGCGGGATCTCGCCAAGCGCTTCGGCGGCCGGATCGAAATGCGACAAGTTGGTGTCCGGGAAGAAGCCCGGCGACTCGGCGGACTCGATACCTGCGGACTGGTACTCTGCTGCACCAGCTTTCTGACGGAGGTCAAGCCGGTGACTGTGAAGCAAGCCAGGACGTTGGGGTTGCAGGTCGAAGATCCCCGGCTGCTCGGCGTGTGCGGACGATTGAAATGTTGCCTCATGTTCGAGATGATGGACGCGCAAGGCGCGCTCCCTCAGCAGGCCCAGAAGCTTATTACGCCCTCACGACCGACCCCACCGGCCCGATCTTCCTAGCAGCGAGTTCCTCGCGCAGCCCCAGCGCGTCTTGTTCCATTACATCGGCAGCTCCATCCGCCCATGTGTTCTACCCGAGATGGGCCAGGTGTGCTAAGTTACAAATCCTCAGGATCGGCGCTCAATCGAAAAACAACACAGTCTCGGCTGTGATCAATGCTGAATAGCTTGCAATACCAGGCGAAAGTTTTCTGAATCCTTTTCTATCCATTCCGCTCTCAAGAGGGTGAACGCTCAAGGAGGATCAGCAGGTCGTGTTCGTGTCGTGCCCTATTCCAACCCCAAATCAGGAGGTCGCAAGTGATGAAAAAAGGACTATTAGTCATGATTGCGGTGACAGCCATCGGCTGTGCCGGAGTGGCGCCGCAGAAGGCGATGAGCGGAGAGCCGAAATCTCCGGTTGAAGGGTTCGATATCCACGTACAGGCGCCTCATCTAATGCCGAACGGGGAGCCTGGAGGACCGTTCCATCACTATTGCAAAGGCATTTCGGACAAGATTTTGCAATGCCTCCTGTTCGATTCCACAGATCCCAAGGCCAAGCTCGTTGCGATCGAGTATTTCGTGTCAAAAGATTTGACCAGAAAGTTGCCCGCCATCCAGTGGCACCGTCATTTCCACGACCATAAGGTGGAGATTGCCACGGGCCGTGTGCAGATTCTCGACATGCCGGCCGATCAAGCTGCGAAGGTGGCAGAAGTGGCTGCCGGAACCGATGGCGTGAGCTATCATCTGTGGCAGCACGGGCAGGAATTCCCGGACGGCACGGTGAGCTTCCCGCAGTCGCTCGGGCACAAGTTCCCCGGCCATTCTGACAAGTAAGTCCGAGGCCAAATTGCAGTAGTAGTGAAACAGGTGAGGGGACTGTTGCCGGTGCTGCCGGTGACGGTCCCCCGTTTTGCATGAACGGAGCATGACGATGCAAACGATGCTCAGAGCTTTCGTACTGATGGTATGCGGTGCTGTTGTGGTACTGCCCTCCTCCTTGTCTCTGGCTGCGGATGCGGCTGTGTTGAAGCCGCGAGTCCCTATCGACCAGATCGAAGAAGCCAGGACCTGGAAGAATCCATTTGAGGCGACGCCGGAGAATATCGAAAAAGGGAAAGCGATTTTTCACGGGAAGGCGTTCTGCGTCACCTGTCATGGCAGGGATGGCAAGGGGCTGGGCGATATCCCTGGTCTGGTTGGCAAGCTTCCGCGCAATTTCACCGACAAAGCCTGGCAGGCTACACGAGCTGATGGCGAAATCCTCTGGATTCTCAAGAACGGCAGTCCGGGGACCGATATGGCATCATTTGTTCCGCTCGTTCTTACCGAAGAAGAAGCCTGGCATGTCCTGCTCTATGTGCGATCATTCGGGCAGCCATAATCTGATCGGCATGGCCCGGTTTTATACGCCCATCATTATTTCCCTTTTCGTTATCCTCTCTATTCTGATCACTCTTTCAAGTCCTGCCGTCGCAGAATGGTCGGCCATCACGGGTAGTCACATGACCTATACCGACGATGTGTTTCAGTTTTCTGCCTCCCGGCGCCAGAAGTTCAGTGAAGATCCCAGCCAGCCGACCGTCGTGCCGGCCGAGAAAAAGTCGGACCTCGTCTGGGACCCCTCCCTTGAACTGGTTCGCTCATCAACGTCCTCTCTAGGCCCGACGGAGGTGTCCGCCAAGGCGCACGGGTTTCTCTATACTACGAATCCGGTGTTCAACCACGGCGACTATCGGCTGCAGGTCAAGCAGGGGCTTTCGTCCGACACGGCTGTCCTTGTCCGGTATCGATATGTGCCGAATCTGTTCCTAGGGCCGAACTTCGAACGGAGAACCGGCAGCCGGTTGATCGAGGATGAGCGGGTCACCTCGCACACCGGGCGTATTGAAGTGGAGCAGAAACTCGGGTCCAAGTGGGTCCTAAACCTGATCGGTCGCGGGGGGCTCCGGCTGTACAACGAGGCATTTGCCGAACGGGATACCACATTCTGGACAGTCGGTCCCCATGTGTCCTATGCGTTCTCGGACCGTGTGACAGCGTCGCTGGGCTATCTATTTGAACGGGGCTATGCAGACGGGGCAGGCGATACCCGTTTCAATGACGATGTGTCCTATCGGCAGCATATGTTGTCGGCTGGCGTCGACGCAGGGCTCACGGAGCACCTGTCGCTCCATTTCCTGTATCTGTACCGCCGCAAGGACTTTACGAGCGAGTTGATCGGGGACACCCATCTCAATCGTCATGACGATACGCATCAGGGCGCGGCGGAGCTGCGCTATCGTGTGAGTCAGGCAGCCATGCTCACGCTCGGGGTTCAGCGCACGCAACGCAATTCAACGAACGAGACGCGGAGCTTTCAGGACACGCAGGTGTCGATCGGCGGACAGTACCGGTTTTAGCGATACATGCGGGCCAAGCGTGTCTGTGCGGATAGGGTATCCATTCGTCCTAATACAGGGGCGTATGGAAAGAAATGCAGGTTTGTTTGGAGGATAGTTTTGGTGGGCCGTGTAGGGGTCGAACCTACGGCCCGCTGATTAAGAGTGCTACTTGTGGGGGTTGCTCAAGTCATTGACGGCTTGGGCAATCCCCTTGTCATTCCTGGCGATTGGTACATTCGGCCATTCATTTCTCGTCAGTTCACGTTGCCTCTAATCCAGCCTTTTCGTCGCTCTTCCTAACACTCTATTAACACCTCGTCGTATGAAAGAATTCACCTCGGATTTAAACATCTGTCTACCCAGCCCCCCAACCCTTGCGTCCACCCCCTTGTGCGCTATGGGTCCCCCGGCCAGGGTAAAGGAGGGTGGGTGTCAGGATTAAGAACTCTCCTGAGCCTTTCGATAGTCCTTTAACGTATCGACAAAGACACTGCTTTCATGCGGAGTCCATTCACGTGCTTGTCTCTCTGCTTCGGCGATTTGGGTGGGCGTCATGGCTCTTTCTAGTTCTGCTTTCATGCTTTTCGCCTTTCCCACTTTTTCGTTGTTCGTGGCGGAAAGACTTAGCCACTTATGGGCCTGGATGTAGTCTTTTGGCTCGGCTTTATAGAGAACGCCAAGGTTATAGAATGCTCTGCTTTCTCCCTGCTGAGCGGCCTTCTCTACCCAGCGCCTCGCTTCAAGCGGGTCTTCGTGAACACCCTCACCCATGGCATACATCATTCCTAAATTGTATTGGGCCATGCTATTGCCTTGTTCAGCGGCTTTTCGCCACCAACGAATCGCCTCCTGAACGGTTTTTGTGACGCCTTGTCCTGCCTGATACATCGCGCCAAGCATAAATTGAGCAGAATGGTTCCCAAGTTCGGCAGCTTTCAGAAACCACTGAGCAGCTTCAAGATGGTTGACGGAAACGCCATGTCCTTCTGAGTACATCATTCCCAGCAAGTACATCGCATCAGAATCACCTTCGCTGGCAGAGAGCCGAAGGTCTCTCGCTTCATTGGCGTGATTGCTCCCTGGCCTACTTCCCTCGAATGCTTCTAAACTTTCCTGCTTATGCAACCACTGGCCTAAGCGGCGACTTGTTAATGCCCAAAGTAAGAAGGTGAAAATGGCAAAAGTGATCGCTCCTAATGTCTCCCGTTCTTCCCAAGTGGCTAATTCAGGAACGTCTCCTCCTAAGTAGCTTAGACGGAGCAGAGTCATCAGCCAAATCATCACCAGAGGAACTCTGACCAGCAACCGCCAATGCCTTAACATTTTCACAACTTTTTATCTGTGCTCGACTCTGCCTTCGCGGAGGTGGGCTGCTGCCGGTTTAGTTGGTACTGCAATACGCTAATTCCGCCTGGGATTATAAAAGCGCTCAATGTAATCGAATTGCAGCCAGTAAATCCCCTCTTCTTTTTACCAGAGGGTTCGGCCTTTTCCTTCAATATGAAACCGATCCAATTCTTGTTGCTTTACAAATCGCCGGACGCAATCGTAGTAGCGATGGAGGACCCATGCGGCCAGTCTGACCATGCGGATATCTTCATTCGCTTCCTTCGCAACATGCTTCCAATAGGCCCTGACTCGTTTGACCGGCCCGCCATCAGGCTCGTTCGGAGCTTCCCAGCCGTTTGACTCAAGCTCGATGATGATTTGTGCATGTCTACCCACTGGCTGGAACAGTCGATGGAGGTAATCCATTTGCCCTTGGTTCAGATTGCCCGCTGCCCACTGGACATCATCGTCATGTGCGCGGAGGGGCCAGGGTGTTCCTGTTTCGTACAGCCTGGATGCTTCCCACACATCAAGATCAATTGCATGACTCAGAAACCACACTGTTCCAGCTGGAGTCAGGAGTTCGTCAATTTCTTCTTGTGTGAGTACGGAATAGACAGGTTTCTTCAGAATGTCGGCGTTAAAGTTTTCAGAGAAGAGCTTGTCAGGACCATAGCCAAGCTCCCTAAGGTCTTTCATTCGCTGACAGAAAATGTACTGGTGAGGATCGTCAAAAACTCGATTTGAGGCATCCGAGTGGAGCAAGGGGCTGTCAGGGGGAAGGCGAAAGTCGTTGGACATAGCTACTTTTCACCAGAGGCTTTTAGCAGTCATTGAAATTGTATTTTTGTATGATGCTTTGGGGCGATGTCGTAATAACAACAGTACAGAAATGCTGTTTTGTGTACGCTTGGCCTCCTGGGACGCCATAGTTGATATGGCCTTTGGTCCAAGGGGTTTTCCATGTGTAGACAATCTTGCCATCGCTTAAGATATCTTTCCCGTTCGGTGCGCCCCACTCCATAATTCGCTCGTCAATTGAAGCTTGACGTTGAACTGCGTCAGCAAGTTGGCTCTGGATCTGTTGTGATCGGCTTGGAGTGTGTTCGCAAGCGATGGGTAGAAGAAAAAATGCTGTGAGAAATGGAAGTAGCGTATGCCTCATAATATTCTTCCAAATACAATCTAGCGTGGGTGGATTGTCTGAATACTTTAGTCTGTAGCTCGATAGTATTCAAGCCGTCACCATCACGGGCATGGCAACCCGTGTCGGAAAACCCTCGCCTGAAGCGCTATTTGGTCGGGAAATCGCTCGGCTGAGAAAGAGGCTTGGCGCTTCTCAAGAGGAGCTAGCCTTTCGGGCTGAGGTGCATCGCACCTACATTAGTCAATTAGAGAGAGGCCTGAAATCCCCAACGTTGAGCGTGATTTTCAGGTTATCCCGCGCTTTGAAAGCATCCCCCAGTAGCTTGGTGGCCGCAGTAGAACGAGGAGGTTAGTGGGCACCTGTCTCTGATTTTCTTGTGAAGATTTAAGAAGTGGGCAGGTTAATTCATTTTTAATCGTAAAAGTCTTTGAAGGGCATTGACAAGACCAGCATCGAGGCGTATTCCTTCAATCGACGCGCCAAACCAGCTACGGGAGCGTTGATTCGGCGCTTAAGAGGTATGTTCTCTGCCTCCCGTATCTACTACCTACTATAGGGCTTATCAATATAGCCTTGCCCTCTGTTTCTCTGTGCCTATACCCTACACATAGCACCTTACAGTAGTCCTTCTCCCCATAGCACCTCTCTGTCTATCGAAAGCTAAGGCTCTTCGCATACATGCGTGGAGCCTTTTCTTTTTATATCTATCAACCTTAATCGTGCTGCACCTGTATGGGGCTAGCACCTAACTGCTATGCAACGGCTGCACAGCGGAAGAAAGGAGTTGTTATGCCGTTACGTATTCCGCTTCCGATTACATCCTTCGAAGACATCATCACCCGTGAGTTGCCTCCAGTCGATTGGCTGGTCACTGATCTGATTGGCAATCAAGATCGAGTGGTGCTGTATGGAGAGTTTGGATCGCTGAAGTCTTGGCTATTGCTTGATCTGGCATTGGCGATAGCAGCGAAGCAGTTATGGCTTGGGAGATTTGCCATTCCTGTAGCTAAGAAGGTCCTCTACATAGACGAGGAGATGAACGTACGCACGCTGAACCGACGCATTAAACAATTGGGCATTGGAGTCTCTGGGCGCAATCAGACTATCCCGTTCAGAGCCATGTCACTCGGCGGCTTCACAGCTGGGACGACAGAGGATGTGCGAACACTTATTCAAGAGTTGCAGCGCGTGGAGTTTGACCCAGACGTAATCATACTTGAAACGCTCCGGCGAGTGATGGTCGGAAGTGAGTTAGATGCACAGCAAGTAGCAGCATTTTGGAGCAATCTACGCCCCCTACAAGAGCAGGGGAAGACGGTCATCATCTCACACCACATGCGTAAGCCCTCTATGCAGGGTGGTAGTGATGTGCGCCACAGGGCGAGCGGGTCCACTGACATCCTAGGTGGTGCTGATACAGCATTTGCGATAACGAGGACGGATAGGAGCCGGGTGGTGTTGGAGTGGGTCAAATCGCGGAATGCTGAAGAACCTCAGAACTTCGCAGCATCGTTTCTAAACGGAGAGAGTGAGGCCAGACGATGGCAATTCGATAGATTTGAGGAGTGCCAGGCGCAATCAACTACAGCGGTACGGCAAGCATTCGATCTGATTATTCAATTTCTGACGGAAAGAGAGTCAGGAGGGGTAAGGCCAGGAGTGATTCAATCCTATGTCGTTAGCCAAGGTGTCCAGCGTCGGACCGCAGAACGTGCATGGAAGCAAGTAAAGGTAAGTGGGCGGGTTGAGAGGGTAGGGGCTATATGGCGACTTCGACAGGAAGACGTACAGCAACCTACGGCCACTAGTCCGCCATCCGCCCCTCTATATATGTCTGGCGGTGGTGGCGCTTTTTCTGCGCCAACAACACAGACCGCTTGCATGACGGAATCAGCGACAGGAACCGGTGGGTCAATGTGAATTTAGAATCAATGAAAGGACGCATATAGCCGTAGCGCGAGCGACGCTTAGCGGAGCGAGCGCGGAGGCTTCTTCTCTCGCCGAAGACGGGCGGCATGGGGGTTATATAAAGTAGCCACATAGCGTGGGTATTAGTGTGACGGGGAAAAAGCGAAGACGGTTAGACGTAGGAAAAGCAGTATAGATCATATAGTTACGTAGCAACTGAATATAGCTACATCCACGACACAACCATACCCCTGGGTTAGCCCGATTCATTAAGAAATCGTGAGCTAGCTTGGGGGTTTTTGTAAGGAAGGGGCATGCAATGGAAGTGCTGACACCGATATCCGCGATACGAGAGAAGTGCAAAGACTGCACATGCGGTCAGCTCAAGGAAATACGGTTTTGTAGAGTAATCAAATGCGCTATTTGGCCTTACCGGATGGGTCAGCGACCTACCGAGGCTGAGTGCGCTCAGTATGAACGGCAGGAGGTAGCGGTATGCGAAGACTGATAGCGGTCCAGGAGGCAGCTCAGTATACCGGCCTATCCAAGCACACCTTGTACACGATGGTGGGGCAACGAAGAGTCCCCTACGTGAAGGTTGGCCGATTGGTCAAATTCGACGTTGATCTCCTGGATAAGTGGATAAAGCAGCATACGGTGATGCCGATGCCACCAAGGGCTAGTTGACAATGTGTTAGCTTATTAACTAACATATAACGATGAAGACGCGGCTTAGGGAGTGGCGGGAGCATCGAGGTTTGAGCCTGAGAAGGCTAGGAGAGTTGTCCGGCGTTCACTATGTATCGCTGGCAAAGCTCGAAGCTGGGCAGCTTGACCCGCAACTCTCTACACTCCTGAAGCTGTGCAAGGCGCTACACATCACACTCAACCAATTGGTAGGAGTGGCTCGAAGGCCACAGAAAGGCAGGTAGTCCGATGGGACTAACTAAACGGAAGGACAGCTACTACGTGGAGTTTCCTGTGCTGGATGATGGGAAGGTTCTCACGCTTGCGCGGGGCATCAAAGGCGCTCGGCTAAAGCGGTGGAAGGTGGGTTCAGTTAATCGCACAGTGGCCAAACAGCAAGAGGCCTTGATTAAGACTGAATTGCTCAAAGGAGTGATGAAGAGCGAGCAAAACGCTCCAATGCTATTTTCTCAGTGGGCCGACACCTACTTAAAGCTTGAGGAAGTCAAGGCACCGCAATGTTGCCGTAAATATCCGACAGTCCATAGTAGCCTATGGACATGCAGAC
>CAZXNN010000127.1:0-8335 GCA_964641915.1 uncultured Nitrospira sp.
TAGGTGGCCAGCGTGAAAATGGCGCTGAGCGTCGCGCTCGTGAAGGTCGAACACAACAAGGCCACCGCGGTGATGACCATGAATTCCATAAAGATCAACCCCAGCGCCTTGAACAACATGCTCTCAATCGGCACACT
Source organism: uncultured Nitrospira sp. (assembly GCA_964641915.1). Taxonomy (GTDB): domain Bacteria; phylum Nitrospirota; class Nitrospiria; order Nitrospirales; family Nitrospiraceae; genus Nitrospira_D. The sequence continues at coordinate 138 of CAZXNN010000127.1, forward strand.
TTGCGCAAAAAGCACCAGCAACAGTCCCCCGGCCATAACCAGTGTATTCACCAAGAGCGTCAGGGTCAGACCTAGGTATTTCCCGACTAGAAACTGGTAGCGCGCGACGGGTTTGGACACGATGGTATAGATCGTTTTCTTTTCGATCTCTTTGTTGACGAGTCCGATTCCGACGAAGATCGCGATCAACACTCCAAATATATTGATGCTCCCAAGCCCCACATCCAGCAATAAGCGATGAAACTCCCCCAGCGTCAGCCGCATCAACAACAACGAGCTCCCAATCATCAGGAGCGCAAACACCAGGAGGTTGTAGAGCAACTTGTCCCGTAGGTTTTCCCGGAACGTATTGAGCGCAATCGATAAGACCTTCATACCCGCGCCTCCATAGGTGACTGCACACCTTTGGCTTCACGAATGAACAGATCCTCCAGCGACGCCTTATGAGGAGTCAGGGAGACCAGCTTGGCATGGGCCGCCCGACTAACTTCAAGAGCCTCATCCACCTGACGCTGGCTACTCAGCACGGCTATGACTCGTTCCCCGCTCACCATCACCTTCGTTGCCAAGACACGCAGATGTTCCAGACCTTCTGGCGAGAGCCGATCGACGACCATCTCCACTTCATGCGTGGTTCCTTGTTGGATCAACTCAGATACCTGTCCACAAGCCACCAATCGGCCTTTCATAATCATGGCGACTCGATCGCAGAGCAGCTCCGCATCATGCAAAATATGCGAACTGAACATGACCGTCTTGCCGGATTCCTTGAGACGGAAGATCAGGTCGCGCACTTCCTTCCGTCCGATCGGGTCAAGCCCGGACATCGGCTCATCCAGCACGACCAGTTCCGGGTCATTGATTAATGCTTGCGCGATTCCAACCCGCTGTAACATCCCTTTTGAGAATTTTCTGAGTTGGAGGTCTTTCGCGTGAGACATGCCCACCAACTCAAGCAACTCATCCACACGCTTATCGAGACTCCCCCCCCACAACCCGAAGAGATGGCCATAGAAATTGAGGAACTCGCGGCTGGTCAGATAGTCGTAAAAATAGGGAGACTCGGGAAGGAACCCGAGCTTGGCTTTCGCAGCCGGATCGCCCACAGCATGTCCGAAGATTCTGGCCTGACCGCTGGTGGGATAGATGAGCCCCATCAACATCTTGATGGTCGTCGTCTTTCCTGCTCCGTTAGGACCAAGAAATCCGAACACTTCACCCCGCTGGACATCCAACGACAACTGATCCACAGCGGTGACCCGGCGGCCCCAGAATCCGACACGAAACACTTTACGGATATTTTCAATCTGGACAACGCAGTCGGTGACAGGAAGCATCTTGAGATTCTTACTCCTTATCCAACCTGAATACTTTCAGCCGATTGGGATGACTGCTGCTTGAGACCGCTCCCGTCTGAGCGTCTAAGTTGTACGTTCCGCCGAACGGCTCTTCAGGCAACATAGACAGTATGCCGGACGAGACCAAGTCGGACAATGCTATTGGATATTTTCGTTCTGCCTGACGATAGCGCTGGACCGAGTCCTCTAGGCGCCTGAGATCCCGCTCGATGATGATTTCTTTGCCCCGCACCTCCAGCTTCTCTCGCACGGCAATGTCCGGATTCTCTCTCCACATTGCCTCAAGAAACTGCAGCGCCACATCAGGGTTTCCCGACTCCGCATACATCCGGGTCGCCAACCCTGGGAGAAATCCTGGACCGCCAGGAATCTTTGCCGCGCGACTAATATATTCGGCACCTTTTGCTGATTCGCCGAGAACAAAATAGTGATTGTACCCAAGCAGAAACGGCAAATTCCATTCGTTGGGATTCGCAGCGTGGCCTTTCTCCAACAGCTGGTTGCTCAAATCAACCCGTCCTGCTAATTCAGTCAGAACCACGCCTCCCACATAATAGACATAAGCATAGAGGGGATCGAGCGTGGTAATCACGTCCATCGCATGATACAGCCACACATGCTCATCAACAGAATTGTGTTTCTTCCCGAGGACCTGAAGCATCCTGAGCCAGAGAATATCCGCCCCAAGATCGTGGTAGCCCAGCAAGGCTGGCCGCAAGACCTCACCACGCGGGAGTTGCGCTAATTCTTCAATTTTCGCTGCCATCCGGTCAGAACGGCGATCCAGATCTTGTTGAAGGCATGTCAGAAACCCGATGAGGACAGCCATCACAACAAAGAGCGCCGAGCAAGTGAGCTTTCTAGAAATAGAAGATGATGATCGGGCAGGAGGGAGAGAAGAAGAACCGAAATACATGGAAAACTACCACCTCTTTAATAAACAAGGTCCCGCCGACTCATGAGAGCCGGCGGGACTCTTGATTTAGGCAGAGCCTAGGCCGACGTTAGAACACGCCGGTCGTGCAATCCTGAGCTCCGGTCCCGTCAGCTGATGCCCACACTGAGATGGTAGCTTCGCCGTCGAGGTTGGACGAAGCCGTCGCCCGGAAACCACCCGCGACAGTACCAGCATCAACCGCACCTGTCTCATGTGTGACATTCGCTGCCGGCGTCAGCACCGGACCGAGACACGAGGAATGCGCTGCCGCATATGTCCCAGTTGCATACTGATACAGCACGTTTCCGGTCGGTTGGAAGCCAAGATCGGCGAACGTTCCCAATGTCACACCGGCACCAGCGGCACCCACGCACCAACCCTGAGCACCGGCAGGGGTCACCGCAGGGCCGGCACCACCCGGGAACCAACTCTGGGGACCACTCTTCGTAGCAGCTACCGGAAGCGCCAGCGCCGGCCAGCGAGCCACTGTGAGATAGCAGCCCCGCTCGCCCTGCCACGACACTTCTGAGGTCTTGATGGCCCCCAGGTTTGTCTTGGCTTCCGACTGCCGCGACTTCATCTGATACTGCAGGAAGTTCGGGATGGCGATGGCCGCCAAGATGCCGATGATCGCCACGACGATCATCAACTCGATGAGGGTGAAACCCTCTTGTTTACGCAATGCCTTGAACATCGTACTGCCTCCTGGTTGATGGTTCACTGACCGCCCGCTTTCACACTCTGCTTCTTCTTGTTACCCGAGGCGCTCGTATTGGCGCCTACCAGGGCTATAGCAGGTTTGATGCCGGTCAGTGCTAAAGACGAACGTATCACCATCTCTCTGGAAATCAACAAGTTATAAGAAATCATCCGCCTGTGCTTTTAGGCTCCACGGCGAACAGCTCTTCCGCAATCTGCTCAAAGATGCCGAGAATTGGCATTTATCGTCTCCTTCCTGCACAAAAAGCAGACAAGGCTCATGCGCCTGATCCATCTAATGGGAACCTATAATCTCTAGAGAATAAGTGATTGAGACAGTCTCAAGGAGAATGATCTCCTTGAAACTATTCATGAACTTTGGCGGATGATCGTCGAAGAGTTGATTGCCAGGCTTGACTAATCGCTCTTTCTATAGATAAGGGGATCCGTAATCCCCGACGTCTCGTACGAACCGATCGGAATAAATACGGCTATGGAGCAGATTGTTTAGACTGTATCTTCTCTGATACGCGACGCTTGGCTTGCTGGATACGATCCTCGCTGGCAGGATCACCAAGGCCTTGCTCGCGGAACCGTTGAGCTAGCTTTTCGTTCGAAGGATCAAGTTCCAGTGAATGAAGCCAGGCTTCTTTCGCCTCGGATAGGTTCAGTTGCTTCACATAAATTTCTCCAAGATGCTCATAGATTACTGGATCGTCACCTACCAGCGCGACCGCGCGCTTAATCTCGGCCAGGGCTTCATTGAATTGCCCGGCCTTATAGAATGCCCACCCCAGACTGTCGACATAGTATCCGTTGTCGGGCTTGAGCGCGACAGCCTGCCTGGTCAATGACAAGGCTTGTTCCACCTTGACGCCCCGTTCTGCGTAGCTATACCCGAGATAATTCAAGGCATCGGCGTGGTGCGGGTCCAGACTCAGGGCCGACTCCATTGACTTCACCACATCGTCAAAGCGATTGAGCTTATCGTAGGCAGTCCCCAGGTTGAAATGTAGATCCGCATTCTTCGGGTGATGGCGAAGGCCTTCTTCAAAGGCGCTCAAGGATTTCTCGAATTGCTCGGCCTGGAGGTGCGCGAGCCCCAGCACAATAAAGGTTTCCGGCTGCTTGAGATTGATCCGCGTGGCCTCGGTCAAGTGGGTGATCGCAGCGGAATAGGCCTTGAGCCGATACTGCAAAACACCAAGATGCATATGGCTTTCGGCGTACGAGGGATCGAGCTGAATATTAAACTGGTATGCCTCCACCGCCTTAGGAAAGTCCTTACTCTCCTCATAGAGGTAACCGAGATAGTCTCGCACTTTGAGTTCGGCCGGCCGTGCTTTGAGCACCGCCTGCAACAGCTCAATAGCCTTGGGGAATTCCTTTTTCTCTCCGTAGATTAATGCCATCCTGAGCTGCGCGTCGAGGTCGCCAGGCTCTTCGGCCAACATCTTGTCGAGTTCCGCGAGGCCACCGGCGTAGTCCTTGGTATTGACGTAGAGTTGGATCAGATGCTGGCGGATATCCTTATTATTGGGGTTCACCCGCTCAAGGTACCGCTTGAGCACCGCAATCGCTTTTTCCCGTTCCTGCCTGGTTTCGTACAGCGAGGCCTGGGCAAGGTACGCCGGCTCAAATGCCGCATTGACCGCGATGGCCCGTTCGAAACTTGCCAGCGCCTCATCCTGCTTGCCTGATTCGAGGAAGATCCGCCCGAGATAGTAGTGGCCGATCGGCGACTCCGGCGAGACTTTCAATCCCTGCTTCGCGGTCTGCTCTGCCTCCGCCAATCGCTTCTGATTCACCAGGATAATCGCTTTAGGGAAATAGGCGTCGCCCTGTCCTGGGTCACGTTCAATCGCTAGATCCAGCAGTCGCAGCGCTCGATCCGGTTTGCCGGCGCTGGCAAGAATTCCGGCCATCTGCGTCAGCTGTTGGGCGTCTTGACCAGTCCCTTCGCCGACTTCCTCCGCATAACGAGCCGCATTGGCCAGATCACCTAATCCGAAATAGATCCCAGCCAGCCGCGCTTTGACCGAACGCGAATTCGGATCGGTTTTGAGCACCGCTCGATATTCCTGAATCGCTTTCTCATTATCTTGGGCCAGTTCGGCTTGATAGCCCAGCATGAAATGATACGACGCTGAGGCGTCCGCAGCCGGAGCCACGGCCGACTTTTTTGGTGCTGCGCCGGCTGACACGGCTTCCTGCGGATGGGGTGCCGCCGCACAAGCCACCACCACAAGAGGAATGAGGATCCCCAAGAGTCCACGCCCCGCGCACAGCGGCATATGACAAGGGGATGACAATGAGGAAGCGACCGAAGACCAGCGTCGTGTATTCACAATAGCCTTTGGGGAAAAGGACTCGGAGTGCATCGTCAGCTGGAAGGAATTATACCGACTGGAGAAAAGACCCGTCAAACGACTTCACGATTCGCGAACGTCCAGGCTTTCAAATTTTGCAAACCGATCCTGAAAGAACAGATCTCGCTTTCCGATCGGACCGTTTCGATGCTTGCTGATGATAATCTCAGCAATGCCCTTCCGCTCAGAATTCTGGTCATAGACATCTTCGCGATAGATAAACATCACCACATCGGCGTCCTGCTCGATTGCGCCGGACTCACGCAAGTCGGCCAACATGGGGATCGGCGGTTTTCTGGCCTCTACAGCTCGACTGAGTTGTGACAGCGCCACCACCGGCACATTCAGTTCTTTCGCCAAGGCCTTCAGCGACCGGGAGATGTCGGAAATTTCTTGTTGCCGAGACTCGGAATCACTCCGCCCCTGCATGAGCTGGAGGTAATCGACGATCAGGAGATCCAGCCCTTTCTCCGCTTTGAGACGGCGGGCTTTCCCACGCATCTGCTGGACAGTAATCCCACCCGTATCATCAATATAGATCGGCGCTTGCTCCAACCTGCCGGCCGCCTCAGCCAGTCTCCACCAATCTTCTTTTTGCAGCTTCCCCGTCCGGAGTCCGTGCGAGTCAACGCGCGCCTCCGAACTCAACATGCGCAACACAATTTGCGGCTTGGACATTTCGAGGCTGAAAATACCGACCACCGCTTTGGCGTGGATTGCGGCATGCGTCGCAAATCCCAAGGCCAGACTGGTCTTGCCCATACTGGGACGGGCCGCCACAATCACAAGGTCGGACGGCTGAAGCCCTGCAGTCAGATCGTCGAGATCGTAGTACCCCGTCGGGACTCCCGTGACATGCTCTTTCCGCTTCGACAGCTTATCGACAAGATCAAGACTCTCTTTGATGATGTCGTTGATCGGCGTAAACGACCGTTCCAATTTGCCTTGGGCAATGCTGAACACCGAGCGCTCGGCAAAGTCGAGCAGGTCATCTATCGAAGTCGTTCCCTCATATCCTTTTGTCAGCACTTCAGTCGAGGTGTGAATGAGTTCCCGCGCCACCGCTTTGTCGCGCACAATCTTGCAGTGAAACCGGATGTTCGCGGAGCTGGATACCGACTGGACCAGCTCAGCAAGAAAGGCCGCGCCGCCGATCGATTCCAGCTCCCCCTTCGCTTTCAACCGTTCAGTCAGCGTGATCTGGTCGATGACTTCCCCGACATCGGATAAGTCGAGCATCGCCCGATACACTTTACGATGGGCCGTGCGATAGAAATTCTCTTCGACTAGCAGCTCCATCGCTTTCGGCATGGCCTGGTTGTCCAGCAGAATAGCGCCCAACACAGACTGCTCCGCCTCAAGATTCTGCGGCGGCAACTTTGGCTGAGAAAGATCGACGGTCGCGAAGGGCTTCATGCCGTCCTCTTCGATCCCTTCCGGGACCGCTTGGACGCCGCGGTCCCTGTCACGGCTGCGGAAGACTGCGCTTGCAGCCCACGAAACAGCCTATCGACGTTTAGCGCAAAACCCGTGGATGGGATATTCCTCCCGAACCGGCCGATGAGATGGTCATAACGTCCCCCACCTCCCAATTCGACCCCGACCCCTTCAGCAAACACATCAAACACCACACCATCGTAGTAATCGAACCCGCGGAACTCACCCAAATCAAGAATCAAGAGGTCCTGATGCCCAGCTTGACACAATAGCCGATAGACCGTCGCCAATCGAATGAGCGCCTGAGTGGCAGACTTGTCACCTTTCGCAAGCACTCGACCTCTATCCAACACCTCGGCCTGTCCGCACAGCTCGGGGGCCTCTAAAATGGAGGTGGCATACCGCGCTGCCACCTGTTCACTGGCAAGAATTTCTTGCAGACGAGGGAGATCTTTGCGAGCCGCAGCCTGCTCGGCTCGTTTCTGTCCGGTTGGAGACAGCCCTGCCCTGACCAGCAATCCCTTAAAAAACCCGACATGCCCGAGCGAGATTTTAAAGGATCCCAGGCCGACCCGCTTCAAGCACTCGATCATCAGGATAAGCATCTCACTGTCAGCAGCCGCATCATCCGCTCCGATATACTCTGCGCCGACTTGAAAAATTTCCCGGTCGCGCCCGGCATGCTCCGGTTCATAGCGAAACACCGACGTGCGATAGGACACCCGCAGCGGCAACTGAGTGCCCATCATGCCCATCGCCACCGTTCGTGCAATCTGAGCGGTGGCGTCCGGTCGCAAGAGTAGAATACGGCCGGTGGTACGATCGGCAAACTTGTAGCATTTCTCAATCAGCTCAGGCTCTAACCCCGGAGTCAGCACATCGAGGTACTCAAATGTCGGCAGGATGATTTCGTCGTAACCCCGACGGGTCAGACGCCCAAGCAATTGCGCTTCAAGCGCTCGGACTTGCTTTGCCGCAGCAGGCAGGATAGTCGCCATCCCGGACGGGACAAGCGACCGATCGCGCAAGGGATGGGTCTGACCAAGGTCAACGCGCGTCTTCAAAGGAGCAGGAGGCATAGCAACCGATGCGCGTCTACGACCGTTAGGAGAGATTTGCTACTTTGACCGACAGAATATTGGAACTGGATTTGATCTTGTCCAGCGCGCTCGCCGGGAACACGGTATCCGAAGCAATGATCAACAACGCGTTTCCGCCGCGCTTTTCAAGCGCGCACTGCATGCGGACGATATTGATATTGTTCTCGCCGAGCACATGTCCCACCATCCCGATCACGCCGGGCCGATCGACATTGTGAATGAACAGCATGTGTCCCTCAGGAACCACTTCGACCTTAAAGCTGTCGATCTCGACGACCCGGGCGTCCTTCTTATGGTA
>CAZXNN010000128.1:0-8332 GCA_964641915.1 uncultured Nitrospira sp.
GCCCGTGAGTCGCCCCGAAGCAGGCCTGCTCGGCACCATGTATCTGGAAGTGGAAAATCCCGTCGATAGCGCATACGTAATCGAGGAGGCCGACGCCTGGCTGCTTGCGCACACCGGTCTCGCCAAAGGCTCGTCACTTCCGGGCATCGCCGGATATGAAGTGGATGGGCTGAGCCCCACCAGCCCGGCCGGCACACACATCGTCGCGCGCATGCCCGCGGGCCAGCTCGCCGGCGCCGTAACCCTCTATCGAGCCGCCAGCAACGCGCTGGTCTTTTCAAGCGGATCGATGCAATGGAGCTGGGGGCTCGATGATTTCCAGGCCCCGCACCTGCGCAAGTCCGTGATGAATCCGGCGGTCCAGCAGATCACCCGCAACGTATTGGCTCGATTTACTCGCGCAGAAGACTAGGCCGTTTCAATCCGGCCACACCGGTATGACCCGAGCCTTACACTCTTCCACAGACAAACTCTATGACAACCGCGTCGATATCCCGCCCGCCGGCAGAGCCGCCCAATAGCCTCCCCGTGCCTCATTCACGCTCAGCCCGATATGACGTCGTGCGAGTCATCGCCTGTCTCGCGGTCATCCTCCTGCACCTGGCGGCGACCATCGTCATGGAGCGCGAGCTCTCCGGCAGCATCCACTGGCACCTCTCCAACGCCCTCGACGCCGCCACCCGCTGGTGCGTACCGGTCTTCGTGATGCTGAGCGGTGCGCTGTTGCTCGACCCGCAGAAATATGCGGGTCCTGGCGCCTTCTGGGCCAAGCGCATGAGCCGGTTATTGCCGGCCCTCACCGTCTGGCCGACGATCTATTTTGCCTGGCGCGCGTTCTACTGGCATGAGCCGCTCTCGCTCGAGATCATCGCCCGTGATATGGCCCTCGGCAGGCCATATATCCATCTGTATTTTCTGTTTCTCATCGCCGGACTCTATCTCGTCACACCTTTTCTCGCTAAAGCGCTCGCCACCTTCAGTCTCTCACAACTGCGCGACTTGATTCTGATCATGGCCGGGCTGGCGATGGGGGCCAATCTGTTTGATTTTCTCGCATCCAGCGCCTTCACTATATTCGTTCCCTATCTGACCTATTACCTGGCCGGCTGGTATTGCGCGCGGCTCCGGATTGAGCGGCCGTCGCTCCTCGCATTCGCGATCATGCTCGCAGCCGCAGTCACCACGCTCTTGACCGCCATTCTCGTCTCAACGCGCGGGTACGACGACCGCTGGGCCTTCTATTTCTACGAGGACTTCAGTCCCACCGACATGGTCATGGCCGTCGGCCTCTTCCTGCTGATCCTGCAGGGGACGATTTCACCCAGAGTAGAATCCATTGCACAGACGCTCGCGCCGTTGACGCTCGGCGTCTACGTGGCCCATCCCATCGTGGTGGAATTGCTGCGCTATGGGTACTTCCTCGCCGTGCCGGTCTTGCTCCGGCCCCCCTACTACGTGCCCGTCACCCTCCTCCTCACCTGTGCCATTACCTTCAGCCTCGTCGCCCTCATGCAGCAAGTGCCTGGCCTGCGGCGAATCGTATAGCGGGTAATAAAGGGGACGTGTTCGGCCAAGTAGAAGACAAAACTATCGGTGAGTTGATCGACCGACAAAGAACAGGGCCGTCAGATGGGACCCTTAAAGGAGCTTCGGCCGACGGAACAGACTTGCCTTAGACTAAGCAACTTTCCTTGGAACCCGCTTCGCTCGCACCAAGAGTTCAACATCGCAATCCAAGACATGCAGCAACGACAGAAGTTGGTCCACTGACTTGCTATAGTTGGTTTGATCGATCAACCGATAGAACTGCGTGGCCGAAGTTTCTAGTCGTCGAATGATCTCGCGCTTCGACAAAGCACTCGCCTCAACCCGCTTCTGTGCTTCAACCGTCAACTTATACAGCAAGGCATCCCGCAGGTAATGAGGATCCTGATTATAGGCTAGTACCTGCTCACCATGGACAGTCCCCTCCTTGCCGGACTTCAGGACATACGTGAAACCCTCATTCCCCAATTCTTTATCGACATAGACCCGAACAATCGGATCGGCAGAACTTGGCTTCAGATCCGCCTTTGAGTACGGAAGCTGGAACGTCTGCTTGGCCGTCTTGACCTGGAATGCCTTCTTGCGATTGTTCAAGCTCACGGCTTGAATCTTCATAGTGCCCCCTCGCGCTCCAATTCTTCGAGCAATAGACGTACTCGTCTCGCAACCTTGCCGACCATCGGCTGCCCATGATCAAGATCCCATTTCACAATCAAGACACCGTCCCGATAGACATGAACATGCCGAGGAGTGTGATCGCCCTTCCAAGTGACGAACACATATCCCTCTCGACGAACTTTGCCCATTAGTAAGTGTTACTTTTACAGGTATCACTTGTCAAGGCAGGAATTCGTCGGACGAATGGTTATAGGCCTGACGGCTGCCAGGTGGCGGGCTTGAAGTAGGGCTGGGATTGGCTCTGATTGACGGCCTTGCGGATGACGAGAAAATGCGTGGAGCAGGGCAGTGCGTCGATCTCGCCCGGAGCGAAGAAGCGCGCATCGGACGTCTCCTCGTGATCCGGACGAGGCGTTCCTCCGATGACACGCGCGGCGAACAGGGTCGTGACGGCGGCGAGCTGATCGCCGTTGTCGTAGGTCTTGGAAAAGTGCTCACCCGCAAAGACGCCCAGGATGTGGGTCAACTCCACGAACACCCCGGCTTCCTCCCACGCCTCCCGTACCGCCGCATCAGACGGTAACTCGTGTGGGTCAATGATCCCGCTCGGCGCGCTCCAGCGGCCGGAGTCCTTGTCCTGAATCAGCAAGAGCCGCCCGCTGTCGTCGTACGCAAAGACCATCGCGGTCGGAACTTGCAACAGCTCCGTGCCGATCTTGGAGCGGAGAGATTTAATGAAGTCTGGAATGGGCATGTCTATAGAAGGGACGACTCAGGAAGCAACCTTCAATGCCTTTAATCCAGACCATGGCTTGATCTTTGACAATTTCGGACCCAACGCCCGCTCGGCAACTTCCGTGTCGTAAGCAGCCTGAGCCCGCAACCAATAGCCATTCGACAAGCCGAAGAACCGACAGAGACGCAAGTCAGTGTCGGCCGTAATAGAACGCTTGCCGCCCACAATGTCGCCGATCCGCTGCGCCGGCACACCGACTTCCTTTGCTAGCCGATATTGACTGATCTCCATCGGCTTCAGAAACTCTTCCAGCAGGAGCTCACCTGGAATGACCGGTTTGAACTTACGCATTGCAATATTCCCTTAGCTGGATTTAATACCAGCCAGAACCCTGCTGTTCTCAGGCTGCAATTTGTTCGAACGAAAAATGGGGAATGTCCGCTCGATCCCTTGCATGCTCAATCGTCATCGCACAAATATTGCCTTCTTTATCGAGGTCAAGTTGTGTATTCTCATCCAAATCTCTCGTTTCTGCGACCGCTGCAACTCGAAACTCGATGTGGAGTGTGTCGGTGTCCTGAAAATACTTGATGGTCATGGTTTAAATCTCCTGTCAAAGAAGACATTGTGCACCGTCTCACGATCCGGCAACAGGACAACTCGCAAGAACCGGTTTTCCATCTCTTCAATCGGTGCCCAGCGACGGATTCTTCCATCCTGCTGCACCACTTCCTTCACTGGGTTCCTAATTACCCGTTCGATCCATTCATCATGGATGGTAGCCTGATCGGGCCTCTGTCGAATAAACTCGAAGTATTTGGTGAATTTCACCGTACTCCTACTGCCCTAGCCCCGTCAGTAACCGCTGGGGGCAAGTCTACTGAAAAGCCCAGCAATTATCCACCAACCTGCCAGAGGCGAGTTGCCTCAGACTAAAAGTAACCGAAGGGAGCTGTCACAAGGGATCGTTGCCTCACATTGTTGGTAACCGAAGCGAAGGAGGTTACCACCATGGGCACAGGCGAGAAGCGTATCTATCTGGAAGCGATCCGCAGTCGGTATCACCAAGCAGGTCGGGCTGGCAAATCCACGATCCTGGATGAGTTTTGCGCCGTGTGCCGCTATCAACGCAAATATGCCATTCGGTTGCTGGGAGCCGCCCCCACGCCATCCCGTCAACGCCCCGGTCGCCCCTCGCCCTATCGCCATCCACAGCTGCTGGAGGCCCGTCGTCGCCTCTGGCTGGCCACCGACCAGATGTGCGGCAAGCGACTGGTCGCCGCGATCCCGCTGTGGTTACCGTACTACGAGACGCAGTACGGCCCGGTGGAGGCCGGGATCAAAGCTCGACTGCTCCGCGCCTCGGCGGCGACGCTCGACCGTCTGCTCCGTCCCGTTCGACTCCACCATCCCAAAGGCCTCACCGCCACTCGTCCTGGCACGTTACTCAAAAGTCCGATTCCCATCCGCACCGAACACTGGGATATCACGCAGCCCGGGTTCGTCGAGGCCGATACCGTCGCCCACTGCGGCCATTCGCTGGCCGGTGATTTTGTGTGGAGCCTCACCCTCTCCGACATCGATACCGGCTGGACGGAGTGCCGGGCGACCTGGAACAAGGGGGCACACGGCGTCATCACGCAAATCACCGCCATTGAGCGGGCCCTGCCCTTTCCCTTGCGCGGCTTTGACTGTGACAACGGGTCCGAGTTTCTCAATCACCATCTCCTGCACTATTTCGCCGACCACCCCCACCGTCCCGCCTTTACCCGGTCACGCCCCTACCACAAAAATGACAATGCCCACGTGGAACAAAAAAACTGGAGCCATGTGCGCCAACTCTTCGGCTACGACCGCTTCGAGCAGGTCCAGTTGGTTGACCTGATGAACGAGGTCTACGCCCACGAGTGGAGCGCGCTCCAGAATCACTTCTGTCCCACGCTGAAACTCAAGGAGAAATCCCGCATGGGTGCCCGCTACCGCAAGACCTACCACACCCCTCAAACGCCCTACCAACGGATCCTGGCCAGTCCACACATTACTGACACTACAAAAGAGTGTCTCGCCGAACGGCATCACACCCTTAACCCCTTTGACCTGAAACAGCGCATCGAAGCAAAATTGCGCGTCATCTTCTCGTTGGTCACAGTATCCTCTCATGTGAGGCATCGTCTATGACGGTCGGTGCACTGTTATTCTGAGGCAATGCGCAGGTCCGGTCACCAAGTCGAACAACCTGGTTACCCAAGCACTAATGCCGACGCCACTCTTCCCGACTGCCTCCGTCGCATTACGAAACTCCCCGCCTATGGAACAACTGAAAAACTACCGCTAGTTTCTTTAGGCCGAAACGAAGGCCTACCTACCGCTGGGCTGCCAAGCAGCGGGCTTGAAGTAGGCCTGGGATTGGCTCTGACTCAGGGCCTGGCGAATCACGTGGAAATGCGACTGACAGGACAACGCTGCGATCTCATCGGGAAGAAAGAACCGCGCATCGGCCGTCTCAGTATGATCCGGGCGAGGCGTCCCGCTGATCGGGCGCGCAGCAAAAACGGTCGACACACAAGCCATCCGGTCGCCGTTGTCGTAGGTACCGGAAAAATGTTCCCCGGCAAAGACGCCAAGAACGCGGGTCAACTCCACAAACACTCCGGCTTCCTCCCAGGTCTCCCGCACCGCCGCGTCAGCGGGCAACTCAAGTGGCTCGACGATGCCCCCCGGCGCGCCCCAAAATCCGGCCCCCCTCTCTTGAATCAGCAATACGCGCCCGCTCTCGTCGGAAGCGATCACCGCAACAGTGGAAACCTGCAGCAACTCCGTGCCGACTTTTGAACGCAGGGATTTGATGAAGTCTGGAATAGGCATGGATCGCGGTCTACTTGAACAATCCCCTGATGGCATCGGTCGCAGCCTCCGCGCCATTCCTGAGGCTGTCAGCCACAGTCCCCAGGTTGAGCGAGCCGATAGAGGCCGTAACGCTTTGAATCAACGCGCTCATAATACTCTTCATTGCTTCCCCGACCGTCGCGCCGTTCGATTGCTTGCCAATATCCGTCATCTGGAGATCCGGAATTGGCATGACCACGGCCTTACCGTCAAGGATGTCCGCGCTGACATTGACGGTGCCGTTCTTGATGGTGACATGCTCTATCACGAGTTTCTTCCCCGGCGAATCCTGTGCCGGTTCGCTGTTACCCACTCCCTGTCCGGCGACATAGCGTTCGACATTTCGCTGAAGCGCATCGAGGTTGCTCCCGCCTAAGGTATATTCATAGGTGACATCGGGTTTGACGATCGACATCTCTTTGATCCGAATCACGTCTGTCGTAAGCGATCCGACGTCGAGCTTGAGACTGACCTCGTCTAACGACAACGCCTGTGGAGTCTTGAACCCCGGAGGGTTGCCCACCACCAACCCATGCAACGTCGCAGAGCCGTCAGCCACCGCGATACGCACATCGGAAAGACTCACCCGCACCCCTGCAATTTCCGACCCGTAAACGCGGATCGCGGAGGCCATCTGCGAATCGAGCGAGCGGGAGAGCCACCAGAGACTACCGGCGATTCCGAGCACCACCAGCACGGCGATTCCCGGCAGCGCCTTTTTCATCGCCCCTCCGGATTCTTCAATTCGTGTTTTGGCCGATTCGCCAGAGAACACCAGAGGGATCGGAAAGACAAAAGTCTCGCATTCTCCACGGCTGATTTTCTATTTCCGTGATGCGCACACCGTATTTTGAAGCGACTCCGCTGGCCAGAACGTGGTCCCGCCAGGCGTCTACATCTTCTACGAGGATGTGCATCATGAAGTTCTCTGCCAGTGACGCTGCGCAGAAGTCTTGTAGCAGGAAACTGACATGCTCGAAGTGAAAGTAGGCAACACCCCCTCCCTCCGAGGCCATCGTGAAGCCAAGGTCTTTGTAGAACTGCTTGGAGATCTCGAAGTCTTTGGCCGGCACGAAGGCTTTGATTTCCGTAATGCGAAGATTGGGCATGTTGGTCCTTTGCGCCGCCTACCGTTCGGCAGAGATAGAGATGTCTGACACCTATATATCCTCCCAACGGCAGGCCATGCAGCGAACCGTCCGCTGCAACCGGATCTTAGGCATCATGTGGGCTTACCCCGGGAAACCTCTCGGTATGTTGATCCCCTTGACGCCCGAAATATGTGACTCGCTTGCCTCGAAGATACGCAATGTATCCCTGCACCCCGGCCTGGATGGCGCGCTCGCAAAATGTCCGAAACTTTTGCCCGTGCTGTTGGCTGTCGAGGATTGCCGCCTTGAGTCCACCCACATCGAAGTCCTCCGATATCGAAGGCAATCTCTCGAATGTGAGAGGCGCTACTACTGCTGCCCCTGATGCGCTGTAGAAGGTGAATGAGCCAGTGGCATAGTCCACATGGTAATACTCGACGCCGTTGGCAATGAGCTTGCCAACAATTTCAGGAAACGGGATCAAGCCATCCAGCGTAGCCTTTGCCAATACGGCAATTTCGTTCGCATTCATGTCTGCCCCCTCAAGTGAATTGGCGCTTTGGATGGTATGCCTGACAATGTTTAGGCCGATCCACAGGGAAAGCGATCGCTCCTGATCAGCGCTCCCCACCGCCGTAACTGGAGAATGTCATTATTCGTCTTCTCCAGGAGTTCAGGCGGAAGCACATGGGCTCCTTCGCACGGCAGGCACCACAAGGCCGCCAAGAACACATTCCTGCTTCATTTCCCTCCACTGGATCGTGACCAGACCTCCGCACAGCCAGCAATGCAGAATGCCACCGGTAATCTTCAGGCAGCGGTCAGAGGGGAAATATGGTTGATCTTGTTCTTGATATTTCTTGCCGCATCCCAGAGATCTACGGCCCGCTGAGCATTCAACCAGAACTCCGGGCTGTTTCCGAATAACCGAGAAAGCCGTAACGCCATCTCCGGACTGACGGCACGGCGTTCCCGCAGCAACTCGTTCACTGTTTGGCGTGATACCTTCAAGGCTTTCGCAAATCCGGAGACGGTCAAGCCATACTCCGGCAAGAAATCTTCGCGCAACAGCACACCCGGATGAGTGGGCCGAACCGAGCGCGGGCGCTTATTGGGGATACTCATCGCACACCTCGCATCAATGATAATCCGTCATCTCAACGTCGTACGCATCGCCGTCGTCGAACCAAAAGCAAATCCGCCACGGATCGTTGATAGAAATCGAATACTGCCCGGCCCGCTCTCGCTCCAGTTTATGGAGTCGATTACTCGGAGGAACTTTCAAGTCCGTCACGCTCGTCGCGAGATCAAGATATTCCAGCTTCCGCAATGCCCGCTCCCAGACTCCAGGCGGAAACCGCTTCGATCTGCCTTCCTCGTACAGCTCCTTCGTACGCTTGTCGGCAAAGGTCTTAATCACGCCAGAAGTGTAATGTGGTGCGTGACACCTGTCAAC